>NZ_JBFBNR010000007.1:255796-262382 GCF_040687675.1 Kitasatospora sp. NPDC056731 | reverse complement strand
CCAAGGAGGACCCCGTCGACCGCACCGGCCGCGAGGAATGGCGGATGCCCCCGCTGGAGACCCTCGGCAAGCCGGTCATGTCCACCGCCCGCAAGCTCGGCATGGGCGCCCTGCGCGCCTACCTCCTGGTCGCGATGGTGATGGTCATCATCAAGATCGTCCAAACCGCGCTCAACCACTGAGCCGCAGACCGCAGCCCGAACGGACGGGTGGTGGGCAGCGGCCCGCCACCCGTCCGTCCGTCTCCCCGCTCTTCCAGTTCTCCCCGCTCTCCCAGTGAAGGAGGTGCCGTCGTGCACACCCTGACCACCGCCGACTTCCTCGTCCGGCTCGCCACCGGGGTCGCCTGCGGCGCGCTCATCGGCGTCGAACGCCAGTGGCGGGCCCGGATGGCCGGCCTGCGCACCAACGCCCTGGTCGCCGCCGGCGCCACCTTGTTCGTGCTGTACAGCGAGGCCGTCAGTGACGCCGCCAGCCCCACCCGGGTCGCCTCCTACGTCGTCTCCGGCATCGGTTTCCTCGGCGGTGGCGTCATCCTGCGCGACGGCGCCGGCGTCCGCGGCCTCAACACCGCCGCCACGCTGTGGTGTTCGGCCGCCGTCGGGGTGCTCGCCGCCGCCGGGAAGCTCGAATTCGCCGTCCTCGGCACGCTCGGCGTCCTCGCCGTCCACCTGATCCTGCGCCCGGCCGGCCGGATGCTCGACCGGGCCCCGCAGTCCGGCAGCGACCCCGACTCCACCGTCCGCGCCACCGTCCATCTGGAATGCGAGCGCAAGGCCGAGACCCACATCCGGGCCCTGCTGCTCCAGGCCCTGTCCGCCTCCGGCCTCGCCCCCACCGGCCTGCGCGCCCGCCGCACCGACAGCGGCGACGCCACCAGCCTGCGCGCCACCGTGGCCATCACCGGGCAGGTCGCCCCGGCCCTCGAACAGGTCGTCAGCCGGCTCTCCCTAGAACCCGGCGTCCGCGACCTGCACTGGCACCTCGACGACGAACCCGACGACCCGAGCCGCCCCGCGCTCGCCTAGCGGGCGGCCCGGGGGAGGTAGAACGGAGGCACCGTCACGAGGCCGACCAGGAGGTCCCGATGTTCACCCCCGACCCCAGGCACGGGCCGCTGGTGCCGATGCTGCTGGTGCTCACCGTCGTCACCGGACTGGTGGACGCGGTCAGCTACCTCCGGCTCGGCCACGTCTTCGTCGCCAACATGACCGGCAACGTGGTCTTCCTCGGCTTCGCCCTGGCCGGTGCCGCCGGACTCTCCGCCACCGCCTCGCTGAGCGCCCTCGCCGCGTTCGTCGTCGGCGCCCTGGTCGGCGGCCACCTCGCCCGACGGCTGCCCGACCACCGCGGGCGGTTGCTGACCACGGCGGTGGTCGCCCAGACGGTGTTCGTCGCCGCGAGCATCGCCCTGGCCACCGTGGCCGGCTACACCTCCGACCCGGCCCGCTACGGCCTCATCGGGCTGCTGGCCTTCGCCATGGGCGGCCAGAACGCGGTGGTCCGCTCCCTCAAGGTCCCCGACCTGACCACCACGGTGCTCACCATGACCATCACGGCCCTCGCCGCCGACCGCACCGGCCCCCGCCGTCTGGCCTCCGCCGTCTGGATGTTCGTCGGCGCCCTCGTCGGCGCCCTCCTCATCCGCCAGGCCGACGTCCCCATCGCCCTGACCCTCGCCCTGGCCCTCCTCGTCGCCGTCGCGGCCCTCACCCACCGGGCCGCCGGAGCCCACCCCGCCCCGGACTGGACCCACCCGCTCTGACCCGGCGTCGCGTCCCGCTGCTCGCCGGTTCCCGCTCGTCCACAGGGGTCAGTCGTCCTGGCGGTGGCCGGCGCGGCCGCTCCAGAGGGGTTCGAGGCGGGCCCAGCCCTGGGTCCAGGCCTCGTCGGCGCGGCGGTCGAGGACGTGTAGGCGAAGGCGCAGGGCGAGGGTGAGCAGGGCCAGGAGGGCGAGGAGGGCGCCGGCGCCGGTGCAGACGGCGGAGACGGCGACGGCGGCGCGGTTGGTCGGGGGCGAGGAGAGAGCGCCGGCGGGGTCGACCCAGACGGGGACGACGGTGCCGGTGACGGCCGTACGGGGGGCCTGGACGGTGCCGGTGTGCGGCTGGCCGTCGGGGTAGGTCCAGGAGGCCTCGGCGTCGACGCGGCTGCTGTAGCCGGCGCCGAAGCGTCCTCCGGTGCCGGTGCCCGTGCCGGAGCCGTGGTCGGGGAGGGTGAGCACCACGGCGTCGACCTTGTGGAGGCGCAGGCGGTCGCTGTCGGCCTGGGGTGCGGTGGCGTGGTAGGCGAGCAGGGAGCTGCCGGTGGCGAAGGCGAGGGCGAGCAGGGCTCCGAAGGCGCTCAGCAGCCAGGCGCGGGCGCGGGCCCGGTCGACGGGCCGGACCAGCGGTTCGTGCCGGGCACCGAAGGCCCGCCGCAGCCGGCGGCCGGTTCGCGGCGGGCGCGACGAGGGCCGGGCGGGGCGGGGTGTGCTGGACACGTCGACGGCTCCTCAGGGGGGTTGGGGCGGCGCGGTGGTGAGGTCGTGAGGCTTCGTCACCCAATTTCCACCCGGTGGCCGCCCGCGCACAAGAGTCGTGCGGGCTCGTACCACCGGGACCTGCGGACGGCGCCGCCGCGCGCCGGTCGCGTTCCGGGTCGCGCCCGGGTGCGCGGCCGCCCGGCGCCCCTTCGCGCACCCGGGACGTTCGGCCCTCGGCAGCGGCCGGGCGGGCGGGCAGGCTGGGGTCCGGCCGCATCCTTCGTGTCAGGGGACGGCTTGGCCCGGTTGACCGTGGGGGTGTCGGGCCGTGGTGCGGTGCAGGGGGTGAGCGTGGGGCTGCCTCCTGCCCGCCCGCACCCGGGTGACGGTGTGTCCGCCCAGGTTCTGATCGCGCTCCGGCCGCGCTCTGGCCGCGTTCTGACCGACTTCCGCCCGGGTCTCGGCCGGGTTCTGACGGGGTTTCCGCAGGCAGAGGCCGTATTCTCGCCAGCTATACACTCGGAGTATACGCGTGGGGTATGGTCTCCCCCATGAGTGTTCCTTTGACCCTGCTGGGGCTGCTGGAGCGGGAGCCGAGCCATGGCTACGACCTCAAGCGCGACTACGACTCCCTCTTCGGCCGCGGCAAACCCCTCCCGTACGGACAGGTGTACGCGACCCTCGGCCGGCTGGCCCGGGACGGCAAGGTGGTCGCGGGCGAGGCGGAGCCCGGCGACGGACCCGAACGCAAGCGCTACGTGATCACCGACGCGGGGGTGACGGAGTTCGAGACCTGGCTCCGGGATCCGGTCGCGCCCGAACCCAACCTGCAGAGCGTGCTGTTCACCAAGGTGGTGCTGGCCCTGATGCTGGGCCGCGACGCCGAGGAGTACCTGGACACCCAGCGCGCCGCCCACCTGCGCCGGATGCGCGAACTCACCGAACTGCGCCGCACCGGCGCCCTGGTGGACGCCCTGCTCGCCGACCACGGCCTGTTCCACCTGGACGCCGACCTGCGCTGGATCGACCTCACCGCCGCCCGCCTGGACGCGCTGGCCGAGGCGGTGCGCTCATGACCGCCGTGATCGAGGCCCGCGACATCGCCCTGTCCTTCGGTGAGACCCCCGCCCTGCGCGGGGCGAGCCTGTCCGTCGAGGCCGGCGAGGTGCTCGCCATCATGGGCCCGAGCGGCTCGGGAAAGTCGACGTTACTGCACTGCCTGGCCGGCATCCTGGTGCCCGACGCGGGCGAGGTGCTGTTCAACGGGCAGCGCCTGGACACCCTGAACGAGGCGGGGCGCAGCGCCCTGCGCCGCGACAAGTTCGGCTTCGTGTTCCAGTTCGGCCAGCTCGTCCCGGAGTTGACGGCGGAGGAGAACGTGGCGCTGCCGCTGCTGCTGAACGGCGTGCGCCGCGCGGACGCTCTCGCGCAGGCCCGGCCGTGGTTCGCCCGGCTCGGCCTGGACGGCATGGAGCGGCGCCGCTCCGGCGAACTGTCCGGTGGTCAGGCGCAGCGCGTGGCGCTGGCCCGGGGCCTGGTGGCCCGGCCGCAGGTGCTGTTCGCCGACGAGCCGACCGGCGCGCTGGACTCGCTGACCGGCGAGCAGGTGATGGAACTGATGGTCGGCTCGGCCCGGGAGCAGGGCACCACCGTCATCCTGGTCACCCACGAGCCGCGGGTCGCCGCCTACGCCGACCGCGAGGCGATCGTCCGCGACGGCCAGGCCCGCACGCTCTCCGCCGGAGCCGGAGCCGGAGCCGGAGCCGGGGCCGGGGCCGGGGCCGGAGCCGGAGCCGGGTCGGTGGCCTCGTGATCCGGTTCTCGCTCCGGCTGGCGGTCAGCGGCGGCCGGGAGGCGCTCGCCCGGCTGCTGATGATCGCGGCGGCGGTGGCGATCGGGGTCGGGCTGCTGCTGTCCACGCTCGCCAGCATGAACGCGATCGACCGCGCCAACCAGCGCCAGGTCTGGCTCGACTCCGGGGCCCGGAGCCGGACCGAGAGCGCGCAGGTCGACCCGCTGTGGTGGCGGCCCCACAACGACTACTACGACGGCTCGGAGATCCGCGAGATCGACGTCGCCGCGACCGGGCCGACCTCGCCCGTCCCGCCGGGGCTCGACCGGGTGCCGGCCCCCGGCGAGTACTACGCCTCCCCGGCGCTGGCCGCGCTGCTGCGCACCGTCCCGGCCGTCGAGCTGGGCGACCGCTTCCCGGGTCGGATGGCCGGCACCCTGAACGACTCGGCGATGCCCTCCCCGGACACGCTGGCCGTGGTCGTCGGCCGGACGGTCGGCGAGGTCGAGGCCGCGCCCCGCGCCGTCGCCGTCACCACCATCGCCACCACCCGGCCCGAGTGCGGGAACGGCGACTGCCTGAGCCGGGGCATCCGGGGTGACGCGATGACGCTCATCCTGTCGGTGGTGGGCGGTGCGATGATCTTCCCGGTGCTGATCTTCATCGGCACCGCGACCCGCCTGTCCGCCGCCACCCGGGAGCAGCGGTTCGCCGCGATGCGACTGGTCGGTGCCACCCCGCGGCAGATCTCGGTGATCGCCGCGGTCGAGTCCACCGTCGCCGCGGTGGCCGGTACGGCCGCCGGATTCGGCCTCTACCTGGCGCTGCGCCCGCTGGTGGCCGACGTGCCCTTCACCGGCGGCCGCTTCCACCTCGACGACCTGAGCCTGACCGGCCTCCAGATGCTGGGCACCGTCCTGGCCGTGCCGCTCGCCTCGGCGGTGGCGGCCCGGTTCGCGCTGCGCCGGGTCACCGTCTCCCCGCTGGGCGTCAGCCGCCGGGTCACCCCGCGGCCGCCCCGGGCCTGGCGGCTGGTCCCGCTGCTGGCCGGGCTCGCGGAGCTGGTGTACTTCCTCGGCCGCCGCCCGGCCACCGGGAACGGACAGGCGGCGGCCTACCTGCCCGGATTCCTGCTGGTGATGCTCGGCCTGGTGATCGCCGGGCCGTGGCTGACCATGGTCGCCGCCCGTGCGGTCGCCCGCCGCACCAGCCGTCCGGCCACGCTGATCGCGGTGCGCCGGCTCGCGGACGACCCGAAGGCCGGATTCCGCGCGGTCAGCGGCCTGATCCTGGCGCTGTTCGTCACCACGTCGACGGTCTGCGTCATCGGCACGATCAACGCCAACCGCGGCTCGCTGGACGGTGACCAGTCGTCCCGCGCGTCCGTGGTGCAGGGCGACTACCGGGACGGCAGGCAACTGACGGACGCGGTGCCGGAGCAGGTCCTGGCGCAGGCGCGGGCCGTGCCGGGCCTGCGGGGTCTCGCGGTGCTCCACACCAACCCGGCCGGCCTCGGGAAGATCCCGGTGAGCCCCCGCCCGGACGCCCCGCTCCTCACCCCCGGCCTGGTGTCCTGCGCGGACCTCGCCGAGGTCCCGGTGGTCGGCCACTGCGCGGCCGGGGCGAGCGTGGCGGCCGTCCCGTCGCGCGAGTTCCTCAACCTCACCTCGCGCCCGGACGCCGAGTGGCCCGCCGCCCCGGTCTCCGCGGAGGAGGTCGCGAAGCTCCCGGTCCAACTGCTCTACGCCACGACCGACGGATCGACGGCGGCGAAGGAGCAGGTCCGGACGGTGCTCACCGCGGCGTGGCCCGACCACGACGCGCACACGGTCGGCGACTGGGCCACCGAAGGCCAGCAACGGCTCGCCGGCTGGCGGCAGTTGGCGAACGTGGTGCTGCTGACCACGCTCCCGATCGCCGGGTGCAGCCTCGCGGTCAGCGTGGTGGCCGGACTCTCCGACCGCAGGCGGCCGTTCGCGATGCTGCGGCTCACCGGCTCGCCGCTGCGGCTGCTCCAGCGGGTGATCGCGCTGGAGAGCGTTCTGCCGCTGCTGTCGGTGGCGGTGATCTCGATCGGCGCGGCCCTCGCCGCCTCGGCCCTGTTCCTCAGCTCCCAGATGGACTACCACCTGGTGTCGCCGGGCGCGGTGTACTTCGGCTTCGTCGCCCTCGGTGTGGTGGCCTCGGTCGGGATCATCGCCTCGACGCTGCCGCTGCTGAAGCGGATCACCGGCCCCGAGGCCGCCCGCAACGGCTGACGGCCCGTCGCCGCCCGGCGTGGGCGGCGGACCGTCGCCGTTCGGGCGAGCTGGACCGTCGCCGCCCGGGTG
>NZ_JBFBNR010000007.1:178765-255699 GCF_040687675.1 Kitasatospora sp. NPDC056731 | reverse complement strand
CGGGGCTGGACCGTCGCCGCCCGGGTGGGCTGGACCGTCGCCGCCCGGGTGGGCTGGACCGTCGCCGCCCGGGTGGGCTGGACCGTCGCCGCCCGGGTGGGCTGGACCGTCGCCGCCCGGGCGTACCCCGTCGCCCTCAGCGGGTGACGGGGTACCCGGTCGTTCCGGCCCGGACCGCCGACGGCCGTTCCGGCAGCCAGCTGCCGAGGACCAGCGAGGACGGGTAGAACATCGGCTCCGGCAGCGCGTCCAGCGCGACGCGCTCCCAGCCGCCGCAGGCGTGCGGCTCGGTGACGACCGCCTCGGCCAGGCTCGGCGGCGCCAGCACGGCGGCGGTCAGCCGGGGCCGGCCGAGCTCGTGGTCGAGCAGGAGGGCGAGCACCCGCATCTGCTCGGCGGGCAGCACGATGCCGGTCTCCTCGGCGAGTTCGCGGGCCGCGGTCTGCTCGAAGGACTCGCCGGGATCGACCTTTCCGCCGGGCAGGCTCCAGGTGGGCGGCTCGCCGGCGGTGGTGCGCCGACCGATCAGCACCCGGCCGTCCCCGGTGGGCACGATGATTCCTGCGCCGAGCAGCGGTGCGGTGGTCAATTCGCCATCTCCTTCGCGGGGATCCTCGCGGGGACCGGGGATTACCAGTTGGAGCGCTCGTAGTCCTTCAGGAAGCAGCCGTACAGGTCCTCGCCGAGCTCGCCGCGGACGATCGGGTCGTACACCCGGGCCGCGCCGTCGACCAGGTCGAGCGGGGCGTGGAAGCCCTCGTCGGCCAGCCGCATCTTGTCCGGGTGCGGCCGCTCGTCGGTGATCCAGCCGGTGTCGACGGCGGTCATCAGGATGCCGTCGGTCTCGAACATCTCGTGCGCGCTGGTGCGGGTGAGCATGTTGAGCGCGGCCTTGGCCATGTTGGTGTGCGGGTGGCCGGCGCCCTTGTAGCCGCGCTGGAACACGCCCTCCATCGCGGAGACGTTGACCACGTACTTGCGGCGGGAGGCGGAGGCGGCCATCGCCGGGCGCAGCTGGCTGATCAGGATGAACGGCGCGGTGGAGTTGCAGAGTTGGACCTCCAGCAGCTCGACCGGGCCGACCTCCTGGACGGTCTGCACCCAGCTGTTGGTGGGCGCGAGGTCGGGCACCAGCCCGCCGGCGTCGATCGCGGTGCCGGCCTCGATCCGGGCGGGCGTGGCGGAGCCGGTGACGAGCGCGAGCGAGGTGACGTCCTCGGCGGCCATCCGCTGCGCGTCGCCGCTCGCCTGGTGGGGGAGGGCGGGAAGGTCGACGCTGCCGCTGCCGAAGCGGCCGATGGTGGTGGCCTGCGGCAGCTCGCCGGCCGGCAGCGGCGCGGACTCGGCGGCGAGCAGCTCGCGGTAGGACTCCGGCGGGCGGCGCACGGTCTGCGCGGCGTTGTTGATCAGGATGTCCAGCGGGCCGTCGGCGGCGACCTCGTCGGCGAGCGCCATGACCTGGGCCGGGTCGCGCAGGTCGATGCCGATGACCTTGAGGCGGTGGATCCACTCGGCGCTGTCCGGCATCGCGGTGAAGCGGCGGATGGCGTCGTTGGGGAAGCGCGTGGTGATGGTGGTGTGGGCGCCGTCGCGCAGCAGCATCAGCGCGATGTACATGCCGATCTTGGCCCGGCCGCCGGTGAGCAGCGCGCGCTTGCCGGTGAGGTCGGCGCGGGCGTCCCGGTGGGACCGGTTCTTGACGGCGCAGTCCTGGCAGAGGTTGTGGTAGAACGCGTCGACCTCGACGTACCGCTGCTTGCACGTGTAGCAGGAGCGGGGCCGCTCCAGGATGCCGGCGATCTCGGTGCTGGTGACGGTGGTCAGGCCGAAGGCGCCGGCGGTCTCGTCGTCGATCCGGCTGGGGGCGCCGGTGGCGGTGCGCGCGGTGACCTCGCGGTCGTTGGCGGTCTTGCGGGCCCGGGTCTCCTGGCGGCGGCGCTGCTTGAGCGTCCGGAATATGCCGCCGACGGCCTGGCGGACGGTGATCGCGTCCGGGTGGTCGACGTGCAGCTGGTCGAGCTCGGCGAGCACGTCCAGGCAGAGCCGCAGCCGCTCGGGGTCGAGGCCGGGACCGTAGTCGATCTCCTCCCCGGTGTCCGTGTCGCTCTGGTCCTGCTTGATGTCCACGCCCGCCGTCATTGCCTGTCGCCGCTTCCCGCTCGCCTCGCCGTTACCGCGTGAATGCTACGGGAGCGGCCCTGGCCGGGGCGAAAACCGTCCGCTTTGGATGATCGTCCAAGTCTACGCGCGGAGCATTGATCATGGTTTGTACACAGTGCCAGCAATGGGCCTCGAACTGGCTTTTGATCCCACCGTCCCGGAGAATCGAATGCTGGGTGCCGGGCGCCCGAGTGCGCCCGGCGGCAGTGCCGCAACCGCACCCGAGGTGTAATTTCTCCCAGCCAGAGAGCCCCCTTCATGCGCTTCCTGAACGACCTCAAGCCCTCGTACGACTTGACGTACGACGACGTCTTCATGGTCCCCAGCCGTTCCGCCGTGGGCTCCCGGCAGGCGGTCGACCTCTCCTCGGACGACGGCACCGGCACCACCATCCCGCTGGTCGTCGCCAACATGACCGCCATCGCGGGCCGCCGGATGGCCGAGACCGTCGCCCGCCGCGGCGGCCTGGTCGCCATCCCGCAGGACATCCCCACCGAGGTCATCGCCGAGGTCGTCTCCTGGGTCAAGCAGCGCCACCTGGTGCACGACACCCCGATCACCCTCGCCCCCGGCGCCACCGTCGCCGAGGCGCTGTCGCTGCTGCCCAAGCGCGCGCACGGCGCCCTCGTGGTCGTCGAGGACGGCAAGCCGGTCGGCGTCGTCACCGACTCCGACTGCCAGGGCGTGGACCGCTTCACCAGCCTCGCCGACGTGATGTCCCGCGACCTGCTGCTCCTGGACGAGGGCATCGACCCGCGCACCGCCTTCGACAAGCTCACCGAGGCGCACCGCAAGCTCGCCCCGGTCGTCGACGCCGAGGGCCGGCTCGTCGGCATCCTCACCCGCAAGGGCGCGCTGCGCGCCACCCTGTACACCCCGGCCGTGGACGCCGCCGGCAAGCTGCGGATCGCCGCCACCGTCGGCATCAACGGCGACGTGGCCGGCAAGGCCAAGGCCCTGATCGACGCCGGCGCCGACGTGCTGGTCGTGGACACCGCGCACGGCCACCAGGAATCGATGATCAGCGCGCTGCGCGCGGTGCGCGGCCTCGACCCGCGGATCCCGATCGTGGCCGGCAACGTGGTCTCCGCCGCCGGTGTCCGCGACCTGGTCGAGGCCGGCGCCGACATCCTCAAGGTCGGCGTCGGCCCCGGCGCCATGTGCACCACCCGGATGATGACCGGCGTCGGCCGCCCGCAGTTCTCCGCCGTCCTGGAGTGCGCCGCCGAGGCGCGCCGGCTCGGCAAGCACGTGTGGGCCGACGGCGGCGTCCGCCACCCGCGCGACGTCGCGATGGCACTGGCCGCCGGCGCCTCCAACGTGATGATCGGCTCCTGGTTCGCTGGCACCTACGAGTCCCCGGGCGACCTGCAGACCGCCGCCGACGGCCGCCAGTACAAGGAGAGCTTCGGCATGGCCTCGGCCCGTGCGGTCAGCAACCGCACCTCCCAGGACTCCTCGTACGACCGGGCCCGCAAGGCGCTGTTCGAGGAGGGCATCTCGCACTCCCGGATGTTCGTCGACCCGGCCCGCCCGGGCGTCGAGGACCTGATCGACTCGATCGTGGCCGGTGTGCGCAGCTCCTGCACCTACGCGGGCGCCAACACCCTGGAGGAGTTCCAGGAGAAGGCGATCGTCGGCATCCAGAGCGCGGCCGGCTACGCCGAGGGCAAGCCGCTGCACTCCAGCTGGGCCTGATCGGGCCGGGCCCGAGCGCCCGCTCCTTCACCGGCCGGCCGGTTCCTCGCTTCGGGGAGCCGGCCGGCCACCGTGCCCGGTGCGTGCAGTGCCTTGCCTGGTGTGTCCGGTGCGGCGGCCGCCGTGCCCGGTGCGTCCGCCGTGCGTGGTGCGCCGCCGGCTGCGTCCCGCGCGGGGTGCGGGCCGAGCGGGAGCAGCAGGGCGTGGCCGAGCAGGCCGGCCGAGCAGTCCAGGGCGGCGGCGAAGGCCCGCGCGGCGGTCGGCACCGTGCGCAGCTCCCAGAGCGCCTGGACGGCGGACCACGCCCCCTCGCGGGCGGCCTCCACCGACCAGACGCCGAGCAGGTGGGTGAGCGGCTCGGCGCGCTCCAGCACGTCCGGGCCGGGCATCAGCTGCTCCCGGACGGCCGTCTCCACCTCCGCCAGCAGGCCGTTGATCCGGTGGTAGTCCACCGCGAGCCCGGCCGGCTCGCAGCCCCGCCGCAGGCAGGTGTCGACGACGGCGAGCGGCAGGTCGTGCTGGATGTGGGCGTTCATCCCGGCCAGCGCGAACTGCAGCGGGTGCACCCCCGGGTGGGCGCGCAGCGCGAACAGCGGCCGCCAGCAGGCGGGCGGCTCCTGCCCGGCCGCGTCGGCGGCCACGGCCAGCAGGTAGCGCCCGGCGAACACCGTGTCCAGTTCGGCCATCGCCGCCGGATCGGCGAAGTACGAGCCGCCGAGCCGGTCGCGGACGGCCTCCGTGACGGTGAGGTAGAGCCGGTTGAAGACCGCCACCCCGTCCGCCGGGGGCAGACCCGCCCCGATCTCCCGCAGCCGACCGACCACCTCCTCGACCGTGACCGGCGCCGCGACCGTATTCGCGGCCAGCACCGCGACCGGCGTGCCGTCCGCCGCCATCGTCGTACCGGGCATGCGTCACCCTCCGATGTCGATCGTGCACTGATCGCATCATCGTGGCAGCGCGGACGGCAGCCCGGTGTGTGCGGCACGCGGCGCGCGGGGGAGACCAGGTGATCAGCCCAGCTCGTACTCCAGGACGTAGGTGTGGGTGCCGGCCTCGTCGACGGTCAGGCGGAACTCGCCGGTGAGCCCGGCCAGCTCGCCCGACCCGGTGCCCGGCACCACGCGTATGGTCGTCCCGCCGGTGTCCCACGCCGCGTGCTGGAGCACGAACGAGCCCCTCCGCCCGTCCAGTTCGCCCGTCACGTGCTCCACCGCGACGTACGACGCCGGGCCGCCCGAGGGGCCCGCGACGGAGAGCATCCGCACCTCGCTGGTGCCGCTCAGCCCGCCCGTGAAGTTCTTGGAGATCCGGACCCGCCCGAAGGCCGCACCCTCGCGCTCCTCCGTCTCCACCGGTTCGAAGCTGGTCAGCTCGAACGACCCGCTGGCCTTGGACCCCATGGTGCTCTCCTCCCGACGATCGTTACCCGGCCGGCCCCTCACCGACCGTGTGCGAAGCCTTGCACACGGCTCTGACAATCGGCCGGGCCGTCACTGCTCCGCCGACCCGCCCGTCCGCTCGTCCGCCCGTCAGTGCTCCCAGCGGAGCGCCAGCAGCGCCGCGTCGTCCGTCAGCCCGGCGTCGCCGACCCAGCCGTCGACGTCCGCGAGCAGGTCCTCCAGCAGGTCCGCCGGGCTCCCCGCGGGCAGCCCCGGCAGCCGCTCCTCCAGCGGGTAGAACCGCCCCTCGGCGTTGCGGGCCTCGGTGATGCCGTCGGTGTACAGGAGCAGCACGTCCCCCGGCAGCGGCTCGAAGCGGCCCGTCGGATACCCGTCACCGGTCAGCCCCAGCAGCCCGAGCGGCGGCGCGGCGTACGGCGGCGTCAGCGCGTGCACCCGGCCCGCGCGGCGCAGCAGCGGGGGCGGGTGCCCGCAGTTGACCACGCCGACCGGCCCCCGCTCCGCGGGCACGGTCAGCAGCAGCGCGGTGGCGAAGCGCCCCTCGCCCGGTCGGGCGGCGAGCGCCGCGTCCAGCCGCTCGGCCAGCCGCCCGAGATCGGGCTCCGTCCGGGCCGCCTCGCGGAACACCCCCAGCACGTCCGCCGCCGTCTCCACCGCCGGCAGCCCGTGCCCCTGCACGTCCCCGAGCAGGATCCGGGCGCCGTAACGGGTGTCGACCACCGCGTACAGGTCCCCGCCGATGCGTGCCTCGGCCGCCGCCGCGACGTAGCGCACCGCGGTGCGCAGCCGCCCGATCCGCTCCGGCGGCGGGCGCAGCAGGGCCCGCTGCGCCGCCTCGGCGACCGTCCGGACGTGGAACAGCTCCCGCTCCCGGGCCGAGACCAGGACGACGTTGGCGGCGCTGGCCAGGGTCGCCGCGAGCACCGTGATCAGCGCGGTGATGTGCACCTCGGCCGGCAGTTCGGTGTTGGTGGTCTCCAGCAGCCCGACCGCCACGACGGCGATGCCCCCGGCGGCCAGCGGCACCCGGGCGCTGCGGGTGGTCGCCCCGGCCAGGACCGGTGCGACGGCCAGTACGGGGGAGAGGGTCGTCCCCGGCCCGGTCACCAGGTCGGCTACCACGGCGGCGACCAGCAGCCCGAAGGCGCCGACCAGCAGCATCCGGGTGCGCCGCGGCAGGTGCAGCGGCGGCACACCGCCCGGGCCGTCTGCGCTCACACGTCCTCCCGGCTGCTCCCGGCGGATTGGCGACCTACCGTCCACTGTGCTCCGCACTCCCCGTGAGCGGCACCTCGGGGCGGCCTCGGCCGAGGCCGCCCCTGGGGCGGACTACGCTGGCCGGGAGATGAGACGCAAGAGCCGCCGCCCGGCCTCCCCCCTTCCGCAGCGCCACGGTGTGGACCCGGTGCACCTGCGGCTGCCGCCCGAGGGCCCCTGGCCGACCGTCCGCGCCTACCTGGTCGAGCGGCTGCCGACCGTGGGCGCCGCGCGGATCGACGCGGCGTTGAGCGGCCGCGAGATCGTCGGCGAGCACGGCCCGGTCGCCCCGGACGAGCCGTTCCGGCCCGGCGCGCACCTGTGGTTCTACCGGGACCTCCCCGAGGAGGTCTACGTCCCGTTCGAACTGGAGGTGCTGCACCGCGACGAACACCTGGTCGTTGTCGACAAGCCGCACTTCCTGGCCACCACCCCGCGCGGCCGGCACGTCGTCGAGACGGCGCTGTCCCGGCTGCGGCACAGTCTCGACCTGCCCGCCCTCAGCCCCGCGCACCGGCTCGACCGGCTCACCGCGGGCCTGGCCATGTTCGTGGTGCGGCCCGAGGAGCGCGGTGCCTACCAGACGCTGTTCAGCGACCGGCTGGTGCGCAAGGAATACCAGGCGATCGCCCCGTACGACCCGGCGCTGGACCTGCCGCGCACCGTGCGCAGCCACATCCTCAAGGAGCGCGGGGTGATCGCGGCCCGGGAGCTCGACGCGCCGCCGAACAGCGAGAGCCGGATCGACCTGCTGGAACGCCGCGACGGCCTGGCCCGCTACCGGCTGCGGCCGCTGAGCGGGCGCACCCACCAGCTGCGGCTGCACATGTGCGGCCTCGGCGTGCCGATCCTCGGCGACCCGGTGTATCCGGTGGTGCTGCCCGAACCGGCCCCGGACGACTTCCGCCGCCCGCTCCAACTCCTCGCCTCGGTGCTCGAGTTCACCGACCCGCTGACCGGCCGGGAGCACCGCTTCGACACCCGTCGCACCCTCGCCGCCTGGACGGACCCGCAGGCCTGGGCCGCCGGCCCCGGTCCGGCGACCCAGCCGTTCTAAGCCCAACGGACGACCGGGTCCCGGTTCCGGTGGCCGATCCGCCGCCGTCTCCTGCGGGGCGAGGGTGGGGGCATGAACGCAGCACAGCACACCGCCCCCGCCCCCGTCGCCGTGGTCACCGGCGCCTCCCGGGGGCTCGGCCTGGCGCTCGCCCGGGCCCTCGCCGCCGACGGCTGGCAGCTGGTGATCAGTGCCCGCGGCGCGGCCGGACTCGCCGCCGCCGAGGCGGCCCTGGCCGCCGTCACCAAGGTCGTCGCCCTTCCCGGTTCCATCGTCGACGACGACCACCGCGCCCACCTGACCGCGGCCGCCGACGGGCTCGGCGGCGCGAGCCTGCTGGTGAACAACGCCGGTACGCTCAACGGCGCCACCGCGCCCGGCGCCGAACCGCTGCCCCGGCTGGCCGACTTCCCGCTGCCGGACCTGCTGGAGACCTTCGAGGTCAACGCGCTCGCCCCGATCGCCCTCACCCAGCTCGTCCTGCCGCAGCTGCGCGCCCACGCCGGGGCCGTGCTCAACATCAGTTCGGACGCCGCCGTCGTGCCCTATCTCGGCTGGGGCGGCTACGGCGCCAGCAAGGCGGCGCTCGACCTCGCCACCGCCGTACTCGCCCGGGAGGAGCCGGAGTTGCGGGTGTGGGCGGTGGACCCGGGGAGCATGCGCACCGGGATGTTGCAGGAGGCCAGCCCCGGTGAGGACATCTCCGGCGAGCCGCTGCCCGAGGAGGTGGTGCCGGTCCTGCTCGGACTGCTGCACGACCGTGCCCCCTCCGGCCGCTACCGCGTCGAGGACCTGAGGGCCGCGGCCCGGGGTGGGCGATGACCGGACTCGCGGACCTCGGCCTCGACGTCGCCGTGCCGCCCGAACTCTCCGCCCGGGCACCGGCGGAGGCGCGCGGCGGGGCGCGGGACGGCGTGCGGATGCTGGTCGGCCGGCGCGACCGGGGGAGCGTCGAGCACCACCGCTTCACCGAGCTGCCCGGGGTGCTGCGCGCGGGTGACCTGCTGGTGGTCAACAACTCGGCCACCCTGCCGGCCGCGCTGCCCGGCCGGCTGCCCGACGGTACGGCGGTCGCGCTGCACCTGTCCTCCGCCCAGCCCGACCAACGCGGCTCCTACCTGGTGGAGTTGCGGCGGGTGGTGCCGGGTGCGGCGGCCGCCTACTACCCGCCGGCGGACTCCCCGGCCCGCCCCGGTCTGCGGGTGGCGCTGCCCGCCAGCGGCGCGGCCGAGCTGGTCACACCGTTCACCGCCCGGCTTTGGTATGCCCAACTCACTTTGCCAGCAAGTCTGTTGACATACCTGGAGGCGTACGGCAAGGCGATCCGGTACGGCTACGTGGACCGCGACTGGCCGATCGAGGCCTACCAGACGGTCTTCGCGACCGTCCCCGGAAGCAGCGAGATGCCCAGCGCCGCACGGCCGTTCAGCGCGGAGGTGGTGCCCCGGCTGGCGGGTCGCGGGGTGCTGGTCGCGCCGGTCACGCTGCACACCGGGGTGGCCTCGCCGGAGGCGCACGAGGCGCCGTACGCCGAGCGGTTCCACGTCCCGGCGGCCACCGCCCGCCTGGTCGGCCATGTGCGGGCCGGCGGCGGGCGGGTGATCGCCGTCGGCACCACGGTGGTGCGCGCCCTGGAGTCGGCCGCCGCGCCGGACGGCACCGTCCAGGAGGCGGACGGCTGGACGGAGTTGGTGATCACCCCGGAGCGCGGGGTGCGCGCGGTCGACGGCCTGCTCACCGGCTGGCACGAGCCCCGCGCCTCGCACCTGCTGATGCTGGCCGCCGTCGCCGGGCGGCCCCTGCTCGCCGAGTGCTACCGGGCTGCCGTCCAGCACCGTTACCTCTGGCACGAGTTCGGCGACGTGAACCTGCTCCTGCCGGACTGAGCCCGCGGGCCGTGCCACCTGGTCGCAGGCCGCGCCACCCGGTCGCGGGCCCGGATGGCTCCGTCGCGGGCCGGATCACTCGGACGGGCTGCCCGGGGGCAGTTCCAGCTCGAACCAGACCACCTTGCCGTCCCCGGTGCGGCGGCTGCCCCAGCGGTGCGCGAGCTCGTTGACCAGGTGGATGCCGCGCCCGCCCTCGTCCTCGGCGCGGGCACGCCGGATCCGGGGCGTCTCGCTCTCCTGGTCGGCGACCTCGACGGTGAGCGCCCGGTTGCAGAACAGCCGCAGCTGGGTGGGGGATCCGGCGTGCACCAGGGCGTTGGTGATCAGCTCGCTGGTGAGCAGTTCGGCCCAGTCGGCGAGCGGTTCGAGGCCCCAGGCGGCCAGCGTCTCGCGGGTGAAGCGGCGCGAGTGGGCGACCATCGCGCGGTCGCCGGTGAGCGGCAGGCTGGCGATCCGGTCCGCGCCGACCGGCCGGACCTGCGCCATGATGACGGCGATGTCGTCCTCGCTGGTGGGGCCGGTGAGTTCGGCCAGGACGGCGTCGCAGGTCTGCTCCAGCGAGCGGCGCCGGTCGGCGACCGTCCGGCAGAGCAACTGCAGTCCCTCGTCGATGTCGTGGCCCCGGCGCTCGACCAGCCCGTCGGTGTAGAGCACCAGGATGGCCTCCTCGGGGAGGGTGAACTCCACGCTCTCGAACGGGACCCCGCCGACGCCGAGCGGTGCGCCGGGCGGCAGTTCGACGAGGTGCGCCCGCCCCTGCGGATCGGCGACGACGGGCGGCAGGTGGCCGGCGCAGGCGGCGGTGCAGTGGCGGTCCACCGGGTCGTACACCACGCAGACGCAGGTGGCGAACTGGCCCTCGCCGAGGGCGCTGGAGGCCTCGTCCAGCCGGTGCAGGACGCGCTCCGGACTCAGGTCCAGGGTGATCAACGTCCGGGCTACGGTGCGCAGTTGGCCCATGGTGGCGGCGGCCCGGATGCCGTGGCCCATCACGTCGCCGACGATCAGCGCGACCCGCCCCGAGGAGAGCGGCACGACGTCGAACCAGTCGCCGCCGACCTCGCTGACCACGCTGCTGGGCAGGTAGCGGTAGGCGAGGTCCAGGCCGAGCGTGCGGTGGATCTCCTGCGGCAGCAGGCTGCGCTGGAGGGTGAGCGCGGTGTCCCGCTCGCGCCGGTAGAGCCGGCCGTTGTCGATCGCGAGGGCGGTGCGTGCGGCGAGTTCCTCGGCCAGTGAGCGGTCCTCCGGGCCGAACGGCTCCGGGTTGCGGGTGCGGACGAACTCCGCGCCGCCCAGCACGAGTCCGCGCGCCACCAGCGGCACCATCAGGTACGAGTGCACCCCGGCGGCCAGCCCCGGCTGGACCCGGTCGGGCGAGGCGGCGATCCGGCGCATCTCCTCCTCGGTCACCTCGGAGACCAGGATCGAGCGCCGGGTGCGCAGGCTCTGCGCGTACAACTGGGCGGACTGCGAGGTCTCGCCGACCTGGTCGGAGGCCGCCGTCATGGTGCCGTCCTGAGTCGTTTCGCCGACCGCCACCGCCCGCATCAGTATCGACTCGTTCTCCGGGACGGGGCCGGGCTCCTCGCCGCCGAGCACCGCGTCGCGCAGGTCCACGGTGACGAAGTCGGCGAAGCGCGGGATCACCACCTCCACCAACTCCTGGGCGGTGCGGTGCAGATCGAGGGTGGTACCGATCCGGGTGCTGGCCTCGTTGAGCAGTGACAGCCGCTGCTGCGCGGCCCGGGCCGCGTCCAGCGCCCGCTGCCGGGCGGCGGCCGCGTCGCGCTCGCGGGTGAACAGCAGCGCGTTGTCGATCGACACGGCGGCCCGCACCGCCAACTCGCCGGCCAGCGCCATGTCGTCCTCCTCGTACGGGCGCTCCACCAGGGTGCGGTAGAAGCCCGCGACGCCGACCGCGGTGCCGCGCGCGATCAGCGGGACGACCATGAAGGAGTGGACGTTCTGCTCCCGCACCGCCGCGGCGCGCACCGGGTCGTCGGCGAACCAGGCCAGCCCCTCCGCGTCCATCCGCGGCACCAGGACCGGCTTGCGGTGTGCCAGGCTCCACGCGTACGGCGTGCCGGGTGCGAAGCGGTGCACCCCGCCGAGCCGGGCGACCGGCCGCAACGTCGAGCCGGGCACCGAGTGGAAGGCCATCCGCCGCAGCAGCGCCGAACCGTCCTCCGGGGCGCGGGCCTCGCGCTCGCCGCGGACCAGTTCCTCCAGCACCTCCACCACCACGGAGTCGGCCAGCCTGGGCGTCGCCACCTCGGCCAACTCCTGCGCGGTCTGGGCGAGATCGAGGGTGGTGCCGATCCGGGTGGAGGCCACGTTGACCAGCGCCAGCCGCTCCTGGGCGGCCTTCGCCTCGCGCAGCGCCTGCTGCCGGGCCAGGACGGTCTGGTGCTGGCGCAGGTACAGCCGGGCGTTGTCGATCGCGACGGCGGCCCGCGAGGCCAGCTCGTCGCCGAGGGTGATGTCGGCCTCGGCGAACGACTCCCGGTCGCCGCGCCGCGAGTACACCACCATGCCGAGCGTGGTGCCGCGCGCGACCAGCGGGGTGATCCGCACCGAGCGCGGCCGGTCGCCGAGGTAGGCCCGGCGGTGGCTCTCGGTGATGGCCTCGCTCAGCAGCGGCAGCTCCCAGGACGGCACCACCACCGTCCGCCCGGTGGCCAGCGCCCGGGCGTACGGCGAGTCCGGGGTCAGCTCGTACAGCGATTCCACCGGCAGTGACTCGGCCGGGTACAGCGGGTCGGTGGTGGCCAGGGCCAGCCGGCGGACCAGCTGCGGCGCGTCCGGGTCGGGCGGTTCGACGTTCCGCCCGGCCACCAGCACCTCCAGCGCGAACACCCCGCTGATGTCGGCGACCCTGGGCACCATCGTGTCGGCCAGCTCCCGGGCGGTCTGCCGCAGGTCGAGCGTGGTGCCGATGGAGGCGGTCGCGTCGACCAGCAGGGCCAGCCGCTCCTGGGCCCGCGCCGCCCGGGCCTCGGCGCGGAACCGCTCGGTGACGTCGATGACGGTGGAACTCACGCCGAGCACCCGGCCGCCGGGTTCCTCCAGCCGGAAGTACGAGGCGGACCACGCGTGGTCGCGCTGCGGGTCGCCCGGGGTGCGGCCGTGCGAGCGGGTGTCCACCACCGGTTCGCCGCTCTCCAGCACCCGCCGCATCACCGCCTCGGCCTCGGCGCCGTTGATCCCGGGCAGCACCTCGGTGAGCCGGTGGCCGAGCTGCTCCTCGACGGGCAGGCCGTTGGCCCGGGCCAGCGCCTCGTTCAGCCGGACGAACCGCAGCTCGGGGTCGAAGACGCCCATGCCCACGGGGGACTGGGTGAAGAAGCCGTCGAGCACCGCCAGGTCCGCCTGGATCCGGCGCAGCGTGGTCACGTCGGAGGCGACGGCCAGCACCAGCGTGCGGCCGTCCGGCCCGGTGATCGGATGGGTGCGGAACTCCAGGTTCACCAGGTGCCCGTCCCGGTGCCGGACCGGGAACACGCCGGACCAGGGCCGGCCGTTCAGGATCTGCTGGAACAGCTCCAGCACCTCGGGCCGCTGCTCCTCGGAGGTCAGCAACTTGGCGGCCCTGGCCCCGACCGCCTGCCCCGGGGAGTAGCCGAGCAGTGCCTCCGCGTCGCCGCTCCAGTGCAGGATCCGGCCATCGGCCTCGATCAGCGCCGTCGCGATCGGCACAATCAGCAGGGCGTCCTGTTGCGGCTCGCCCTGGTGGTGTTCGTTGTCGTTCACCATGGCCAGAGAACCGTCCGGAGATCGTCCCCACCAGCCCTGCCATCTTCGCACGCGGCCCCGGCGGGCCGCTCACCGTAGCGGGCTCACCGGTGCGGCAGCGGGCGCTCCGGGAAGGACTCGCCGAGCTCCCGGCGGCACTGGCGGCACTGGCGGCACCGTCTGCGCCGGCGGCGGTCGAGCGCGCGAAGTCGGCCGGGCCGACTTCCCGCGCTCCTCACCGGGTCGCGACCCGCTCGCCGGCCGGGGTGGTTTCCGGGGCGCAGCCGCCCCGGGCTTCGGCAGCGCGGGCTTCGGCGCCCCGGACTTCGGCGGTGCGGGCGGCCAGGGCGAGCAGCGCGCCGACGAGGCACAGGGCGGCGGCGACCAGGACGGCCCGGTCGGTGCCCGCCGCCAGGGCACGGGCGGCGGCCTCCCGGCCGGGGCCGCCCGGTCGGGCCGAGCCCGCGACGGCCACGGTGACCGCGACGCCGAGCGCCGAGCCCAGGTACCGGGAGGTGTTGTTGGCACCCGAGCCCATGGCCGCCCGGTGCGCCGGGACGCTGCTGACGGCCAGCCGGGCCAGCGCCGCGTTGAGCACCCCGCTGCCGACGCCCGCCACCGCCAGACCCGGCGCCAGCCGCAGCCAGCCGGAGCCGGGCGCCAGCCCGTACAGGCCCGCCTCGCCGAGGCCGCAGACCGCGAGTCCGACGGCGACCTGCGTGGTGGCCGACAGGTGCGCCGCCAGCCGCCGCGCCTGGAGCGCGGACAGCACCGACAGGCCCGACCAGAGCGCCAGCACCCCGCCCGCGGCCAGGCCGGACAGGCCCAGGACGCCCTGGAGCAGGGTCGGCAGGTAGCTCATGAAGCCGACCAGCGAGAGCCCGGTGAACAGTGCCCCGCCGGTGGCGGCGACGAAGCCGGGGCTGCGGAACAGCGCGAGGTCCAGCATCGGCTCCCGGGTCTTCGCCTCGACCAGCCCGAACAGCGCCAGCAGCAGCACGCCGAGGGCCAGCAGCGCGACGGCCACCGGCCGCCCCCAGCCGCCGCGCCCCTCGGCCAGCCCGGCGATCAGGCAGGACGTCCCGGCGGCCAGCGTCAGCACCCCGTACGGATCGAGGGCGCGTGGCCGTTCGGCCCGGGACTCGGTGAGAACGGCGGCCGCGTACGCCGCCACGGCGGCCGAGACGACCGCGATCCCGCCGCTGACCGCGCGCCAGCCGGCCCACTGCCCGACCAGCGCGCCGTACACCGGGCCGACGGCGATGCCGAGGCCGACGGCGGCGCCCCAGACCCCGAGGGCCCGGATCCGGCCCGGTCCGGGCGGGTGGGCGTGGCTGATCAGGCCGAGCGCGGGTGCCAGGACGGCGGCCGAGGCGACGCCGAGCAGCACCCGGGCGGCCAGGTAGACGGCGCCGCCGGGGGCCAGCGCGGCCAGCGCCTCGGCGGCCGCGAACAGCAGCACGCCGAAGGTGAAGACCCGTTTGCGGCCGTGGTCGTCGGCGGCGCTTCCGGCGGTGAGCAGCAGGGCGGAGATGCCGACCAGGGTGCCGGTGAGGATCCAGGTCCGGCCGGTGGCCCCGAGGTGCGCGGCCTGGGCGGTGGCGGCGAGCGAGGCGGTGGGGGCGGTGTAGGCGACGGTGACCAGCGCGGTCGCGGCCGCGGTGGCGGCCAGGGTGGCGCCGGGCCGGGCGGGCGCGGTGACGGGGGAGGAGCCGGGTGGTGCGGGGGACATGGGGTGTTCCCTCCGGAGCGCGGACCTGCAGGTCTGGTGAATGAACCTTCGTCTCCATCGGCACGCTACCACCATTGGTCTGTTCATTGAACCCGCTGTCCGGGTGGACTAGGCTGACCCGCATGGCGCTGGGAACCGACTACGAACAGCAGGACTGCGCACTGGCCCGCGCCCTGGAGGTGGTCGGTGAACGCTGGAGCCTGCTGATCCTCCGCGACGCCTTCTACGGAGTGCAGCGCTTCAACGACTTCCTCGCCCACCTCGGCATCCCCCGCGCGGTCCTCACCGCCCGCCTCAACGCCCTGGTCGCGGCCGGGGTGCTGCGCAAGGAGCCGTACCAGCAGGCGCCGCTGCGCCACGGCTACCTGCTCACCGGGATCGGCCTCGAACTGTGGGGGCCGCTCTACCAGTTGAGCCGCTGGGGCGGCCGGCACGCGACCGCGGGCGGCCCGCACCACCTGTTCGCGCACGCGGTCTGCGGCACCGACCTGGACGTCGTCGGCGTCTGCCCGAGGTGCGGCGGCGCACCCGTCCCGCCGGCCGAGATCGCGATGCGCCCCAACCCCGCCCGCGGCGGAACGCACCGGGACGACCCGGTCTCCCGCTCCCTGGTCCGCCCGCACCGGCTGCTCGAACCGATCGCCTCGGCGGCGGCGGCCGCGTAGCGGTCGCCAAAAGGCGAACGGCAAAAGGCGAACGGCGAACGGCTGGCGACAAGCGGCGGCGCGGCCGCCGGCAGGCTGCCGACGGCCGCGCCCACCACGTCCCGGTTACGGCTGGAACGTCACCTCCGGATTGGCGGCGGTCGGCCCGTCGAGGAGCGGCTGCTGCACGCCCTTCAGCTGGAGGTCGAAGAAGGCCGCCACGTACGAGCGGGTGAGCTCCACGCCCCGGTCGCCCGACATCGTGGTGCCGGGAGGCTGGGGCAGGTTGAGCTTCTCGAAGAACAGCGGGAAGTCGGTGAAGGTGCCGTGGTTGGAGCCGGCGAAGGTCAACCAGCGCTTCCAGCCGTCCAGGTGCGGCCAGCTCTCCGTCCAACTGCTGTCCTCGGCGCCGTCGGGCAGCGGGTGGCCGATCATCAGGAAGGGCTTGCCGCCGATCCCGGAGGCGGGGACGGTGACGTCCATGGTGCCGTCCAGGTCCACCCCGGCCCGGATCCGGTCGTCGGTGAGCAGGGACGGGACGGTCGAGGCGCCGCCGGCCGAGTGCCCGGCCATTCCGATCCGGTCGCGGTCGATCATGCGGGCGTAGCGCCAGGCCGGGTGGGGGCGGGCGGTCAGCTGGTCGATGACGAAGGAGACGTCCTTCGCCCGGTTGTTGTCCACGGCCGCCCAGGACTCCGGGGTCGTCAGCTTGTTGCACAGCAGGCACGGGAGGGTCTGCCCGTCGGGGAACGTCGTCCCGGTGTTCTCGTAGGTGTGGTCGATCAGCGCGACGACGTACCCGCGGCTGGTCAGGTCCTCGGCGAGGCTGCTCAGCGAGGCCCGCGGCATGGTGAAGCCCGGTGACAGCACCACCATCGGGAAGTGGCCGCCCTGCGGGCGCGCGTCGGACTTCGCCCAGGTCCGGGCGCCGGTGACCGTCTCGGTCGGGATGGTGTTGCCCGGGAGTTTCCCGTCCAGCAGCATCCGGGCGGCCGCAGGGGTCATGTACGGGGCCGCGCTGCCCGTCCCGGCCTTCGCGGGGTAGTACATCGACACCATCAGCTGGCGCGGACCGGCGGAGGGGACCCACGGATCCGGGCGGTCCTGGTCCACCAGGTGCAGGATCTCCTGCCCGACCGCGTACGGGCCGGTCGGGCGCGGCAGGTCGACGTGGACGGCGGTCGGGGCGGGAGCGGAGGCGGAGGCGTTCGCCGGAGCGGCGGGCGCGGCCAGGGCCGGAGCGGCGGCGGCGACGGACAGCGGCAGGGTGAGCAGCAGGGCCGCCGCGGCGGCGGTGGCGCGAAGTCGGTTCATGTGAGGGACGGTAGGCCGGGGGAGCGGAAGTTGACGTCCACTCAGCGGCGTACAGATCCCTTCCGGGATGTGCAGGCAGGGACCCTTAGGGGTCGGCCGAATGGAAGCCGGCCGGGCCAGGTCGGACCAGGCCGGGGTCGGTTGAGGAGCCGAACTCACCGCAGAGCAGTGGGTTCGGGAATCCAACCCTCGAATCGTCCGCCGGTCAGAGGCTCCGGGCCCGGACCTCCTCGACGAAGGCCGCCGCCGCACCGGCGTTCGGCACCGGGAGGGTGAGCGGCAGGCCGGCCGAGTGCGTCCGGATCTCCAGCTCGCCGAGATCCGAGGCCCGCGCGGACTGCACCTCCGCCCACCGGAACGCCTCCGTCGCGGCGAGCGGGTGTGGCGGCCGGTGCACCAGCCCGCCGGCCGTCAGCGTCAGCCGCCCCCGGGCGAACCGGACGCCGCCCTCCGTGCGCAACGCCTCGTGCAGCGCGGCCCGGAGGGTCGGGCGGAGCCGCTCGTCGAGCTCCCGGAACAGCTCGTCCAGCCGCCGCAGCTGCGCCAGTGCCAGCGGTTCGTCCGCGCCGACCAGCCAGATCCGGCCCTGCTCGCCCACCCCGTGCCGCCCGCCGGGGGAGTACTCGGTGGCCTCCACCGCACTCCACGGCAGGGGCCGCTCCGCGCCGTCCGCCCCGACCAGCACCAGCCCGCGCTCGTGCACCCGGACGGCCCGCAGGCCCGGCGCCGGCCGCAGCCGCCCGTACCCGCTCGCGGCCGTGATCGCCGCCGCGGCCACCACGGGCGCGGGCCACCACTCCCCGCTCGCCAGCCAGGCCGCCCCGGCGACGGCGGCCGCCGCCGCGTCCAGCCAGGCACGCGTCCGCCACGGCAGCGGCCGGAACCGCCGGTACACCCGCACCGCCCGGCCGAGCCGCCCGTCGCCGCCCGCGACCGACCGCGCCCGCGACAAGGGCCACACCACCGCCACCTCGGCCACCTCCCGCTGAGCGAACACCACAACCGGAACCACGACTGTCAGATCCTCAGCATCGACCGACCGCCGCGCCCTCGAACAGGGCCAATTCGTACCTCTTGGCCCTGAAACGACCTCACCCCATCCTCCACCTCGCTCCGCCGACGGCCGCACCCGGTCCTCCACTCGACCCGGCCTGCCGTTCGATCGGACCCGCCACCTCATCCCGTCGTCGCGTACTCGTTCTGCAGCGTGCGCAGCAGGGCCGTCCCGGCCGGATCGGCGGAGCGGCGGGTGTTGACCAGCACCGCCACCCCCACCTGCTTCTCCGGATCGAAGGCCACGAAGGAGCGGAACCCGCCCGTGCCGCCGTTGTGCCAGATCTGCAGGTGGCCGCCCTGCTGGGTGTGCAGGCGGTGGCCGAGCCACCCCAGGTGCATCCAGGCGAACGGGTTGACCCGGTGCCGGGTCGCCCGGGTGAGGCTGATCGCGGGCGCCAGCGGCGCGTCCGGCTCGCGGTCGGCGGCCAGCTGGGCCCGCAGGAGTATCGCCAGGTCGGAGGCGGTCGACCGGAGCCCGCCCATACCGGGGACGTCCGCGAAGTCCCAGTACGGCACGGGCCGCCCGCCGGAGGTGTGCCCGTGCGCCAGCCGCCCGGACTGCTCCCGGCCCGAGCGCACGTGGGTGTCCACCAGTCCCAGCGGCTCGCATATCTCACGCGCCACCAGCTCCTCGTAGCCGGTGCCGGCCCGGTGGGCGAGGGCCAGGCCGAGCAGCCCGGCGCCGAGGTTGGAGTAGCGGAAGCCGCGCCCGGGTCTGGCCCGCAGTCTCGTCCGGGCCAGCCCGGCGAGGACGTACTCGGTGCTGCAATGGGCGTACGGATCGGGCTTGTTGGGATTGAGCAGTGCCGTCGCCAGCAGGCCCCGGGGCAGCCGGGGAAGCCCGGAGGTGTGGGTGGCGAGGTGCCGCAGGGCGATCGGCTGCCCGTCCCTGGCCGGGACGGCGACACCGCCGGGCCGTACGTCGGCGAGCACGTCGGCGAGCGGTTCGTCGAGCCCGGTGGCGGCCCCGCCGGAGTCGGCGAGCACCAGCCGCGCGAGGACGAGCGAGGTGAACACCTTGGTGACGGAACCGATTTCGAACAGGGTGTGCGGCCCGGGCGCGGCGCCGCCCGGACCGGTCCGCCCGGCGCCGCGGATCTCCACGGCGCCGCCGGCCAGCCCGGCGACCACCGCACCGACGTGCTGGCCTGCGAGCCGGTCGGCGGTCTGTTGCACGAGGCTGGCGAGTTCGTTCATGTCTCGAGCGTAGGGCGTGTCTTCGAACCCCCGTCGTCCGCCCGGAGGGCGGGCGTGGCGGCGTTGGGGTGCGTGCATCGCAAGGCGGAGGAGGGAGCCACTGCGGTGGGGGCACCTCCCGGCCGGAGGCTGGGGGCCATCGGCGACCGACGACAACGCGGCGAGGTGCGTGCCCCGGCGTCGGCGCGCAGGCGGGGGTTCGAAGACACGCCCTGAGGTCCGCGACCTGCGAAGTCGTCCGCCGGAACGACGATTTCAACCGCCCTCCGCTGCTCCCGCAGGAGTACGCCCCTACATGCGTCCCCCACATGAGTACGCCCCGCTACGCTCGGCAGCGTACGGGCACCACGGTGTGATGACCGGTCCGGGCGTAGCGGGGCGCGTGGCAGGACAGGGGGAGTGAGCCGTCAGCAGCTCAGGTTGCCCCCGGGGACGGTGCCGAGGATCTGGACGAAGCTCTGGTACAGGCTGATCCGGTGCTGCATCTGGGCGGTGTTGTTGCCGTTGCACTCCAGCGAGCCGTTGATGCTGCGGATCGTCTCACCGAAGCCGTACCCGTTGACCATGGCGTTGTGCGCGGTCATGGTGCCCGGCCCGTTCTGGGTGTTCCAGTACCAGAGGCCGGTCTTCCAGGCCACCGCCGGGTCGGTCTGCACCAGGTTCGGATTGTTCAGCAGGTCGATGCCGAGCGCGTCGCCGGCGGCTTTGTAGTTGAAGTTCCAGCTCAGCTGGATCGGCCCGCGCCCGTAGTAGGCGGCCTGCCCGGCCGGGCACCCGTACGGCTGCGAGGTGTCGCAGTAGTGCGGGTAGTTGGAGGTGTTCTGCTCGACCACGTACACCAGTCCGCCGGTCTCGTGGCTGACGTTGGCGAGGAACGCGGCGGCCTCCTGTCGGCGCACGGTGTCGCTGCCGGTGGCCGCGAAGCCGGGGTAGGCGCCGAGCGCGTCGAGCAGGCCCTGGTAGGTGTAGAAGGAGTTCCGGCCCGGGAACATTTGGTCGAACTGGGCCTGGCTGACCGGGAATCCGCCCGGGTTGGGCGGCTGGGTCGAGCCGCAGCCGTACGGCTCCCAGTACCAGGTGCTGATGACCGGGTCGTAGCCCGGGTTGTCGTGGGTGGCGCGGTAGTAGCCGCCGTTGGTGTACCGGACGATGTCGCCGGCGACGTAGGCGTGGCCGGCGGCCCAGGCGGGGTAGTTGCAGGTGCCGGACGTCGGGGTCGGCGTCGGGTCGGTGGACCCGCCGCAGGAGCCCTGGTCGGCCCAGACCCCGGTGCCGCCGGTGCTCGGGGGCTCGTTCTGGGTCCACCACTTGGCGGTCCAGTTGTGCCCGTTGTACGAGACGGCCGCGCCGCCGGTGTAGGCGGTGGCCGCGCTCCACGGCGTGCCGCAGGCGGCGGCGCTGGCGGAGGCGGGGAGGAGCACCGCGACCGCCAGCGCCGTGACCAGGGCGGAGAGCAGTGCGAGCAGGCGTTTCATTGACACGTCATCACCCCTTGTGCGGTGGGGGCCGCACGTTGTCGTGACAGGGACTTGAGCGGGGCAGGGGAGCCGGGTCCCGTGCGGGGGTGCGCCAGGGGAGGCGGCCGACCGGGGTGTGGGCCGGTGCGGGGCCGTACGGCGACTCAAGCGGAGTGTTCTATACCTGTCAAGAGAGTGGGTGGAACCGGCTCACAAATGCGGTGCGCACGCCCCCTGGAGCCCCCACGAGCCCCCTTCAGCCCCCGACCCGCCCCCTTCAGCCGCCGAGCGCCGCCCGCAGCCGGGCCGCGACCTCCGCCGCCCCCGCCTCGTCCGGGTACTTCCCCCGCGGCCAGAAGAAGCCGCGCAGCCCGTCCTTCGGATTGCGCGGCACCACGTGGACGTGCAGGTGCGGCACCGACTGGCTGATCCGGTTGTTCGCCGCCACGAAGCTGCCCGCCGCGCCCAATCCGCGCTCCACCGCGGCGGCCACCCGCTGCACCTGGAGGAAGAACGGCCCCACCTCGGCAGCCGGCAGGTCCGCCAGGGTGCGGCGGTGGGCGCGCGGGACGACCAGCACGTGGCCGGGGAACAGCGGCCGCCGGTCCAGGAAGGCCACCGCCGCCTCGTCGTCCAGCACCCGGTGCGCGGGCTCCTCGCCCGCCACCACCGCACAGAAGACGCAGTCCATCCGTCCATTCAAACCACCGGCGGCCGCCCCGGCACCTCTGCGATCGCGCGGTTGCGGGGCGTCACCCGTCCGGCCGCCGAGCGGGTGCGGCCGCCCGGTCGGGGGGCGCACGGTGCTGGAGGGGGTCGACCAGAGGCGCGCCGCGCGCCGTACGAGGAGGTGGCCCGATGGCGGGCAAGTTCGAGGTCTACGAGGACGCCGGCGGCAAGTACCGGTTCCGGCTCAAGGCGGGCAACGGCGAGATCGTCGCCACCGGCCAGGGCTACTCCAGCAAGGAGGCCGCCCACAAGGGCGTCGAGGCCGTCCAGCGGGCGGCCAGCGACGCGCCGGTGGTGGACGTGCCCAAGGCCGCCTGAGCACGCCGAGCACCGAGCACCGAGCACCGAGCGCAGAGCACCGAGTGCGGCCGCGCCCGCCCGCACCGTTCGTCACTCGTAGCGGTAGAGCAGCGCCTCCCGCTCGGTCTGCTCGATCATCTCGACGGTCAGCGACTCGTCCCGCAGGTGCGAGAGGGTGATCTCGGCCGAGGTCGGCTGCGCGTCCTTGGCCGGCCAGTTCTCCGGCTTCCACGCCGAGCCGCGCAGGAAGGCCTTCGGGCAGTGCGCGTACACCTCCTCGACGGCCACCACGATCGCGCTGCGCGGGGGCTTGCCGACGGCGGTCAGCTGTCGCAGCAGCTCCGGGTCGGTGGAGATGCAGGCCCGCCCGTTGACCCGCAGCGTGGTGTCCCGGCCCGGGACGACGAAGAGCAGCCCGACCCGGCCGTTCTCCAGGATGTTGTGCAGGGTGTCCAACCGCTTGTTGCCGGTGGCGTCCGGGATGGCCAGGGTGTGCTCGTCGAGGACGGAGACCACCCCGGCCGGCCCGCCGCGCGGGGAGACGTCGCAGCGCCCGGCGGCGTCCGAGCTCGCCACGAACACCAGCGAGGAGCAGGCGATCAGCCGCCGCGCGACCTCGTGCAGGTGGTCGACCTGCTTGCGGCGCGCGTGCTCGCCGGGCTGCTCGTAGATCTCGCGCAGCTGCGCCTGGTCGGTCAGCGCCTCTGCGCTGAGGGCGGCGAACAGGCTGCCCGGCGCGTCCGGAGCGGTGGTTGACGACACGACAGATTCCGGTGTGCTGGTCATGTCGGAAATCTAGCCGAACCCCTTTCCGGAGCGCCCGGCCGCCGGGCGGTGCACTCCTCGGTAAAGCTTCCCCGCCACCCCTCCCCACCAGCGGTTTTACGCTGATAATGGGGCCAGGCGCTCCGCTCGGAGGTGGTGGTCGTGATCGTGAGGATCTGGGCCGGGCAGGTCCTGGCCAGTCGTATCGAGGAATTCTGTGTGCTGCTGACAACCCAGGTGATCCCGCAGCTCGGGCGGACCGACGGTTGCCTGGGCGGCGAACTGCTGCGCTCGGTGACCGAGGACGGACACCGGGTGCTCGTGGTGAGCCGCTGGCGTGACGAGGCGGCCCTGCGCGGGTACGCGGGGCCGATGTGGCGGATCCGGCCGGTCTGGTCGGAGGGCGAGCTGTGCTACCTCGCGCACCCGCCGGTGGTCACCCACTTCACGTCGATCGCCACACACGCCACGCTCTGACCGCACCCGCCGCGCTCCGGCCGCGCTCACTACCCTCCGTACGTGCCCGCCACTTTCCGTGCACGCCCGCCGCGTTGCGGGCGTCACCTACCACCCGGCCGCACATTCCCCGCATCCGCGTGAAACAGCCCACAGCGGAAGGCTCTCCCTGGCCTTGCGCGCGTCGTGGCAGAATGACCCCAACAGCAGTGACGTTCAGCGCACTCCGGGGTCGGTGAAAATCCGAACCGGCGGTTACAGTCCGCGACCCGTCCGCAGCCAGCGGCCGGTTGACCAGGTGAAATTCCTGGACCGACGGTTAAAGTCCGGATGGGAGGCGTGCGCGGGCGGACGAAGAGCAGTATCCGTGGTCCCCCGGTGGACCACGGCCAGGTGAACGGCGGGAGAGGTGTCTCCCGGGCCGGGCGAGCGATCTCCCGGCGGCCTCGGCATCCCGGCGACGGGTCGTGCCGTCGGCTCGCGCGCCGTTGCCCGTCCGTGTCATCTCCCATGTCGCCCCGGAGTCCGCGCCCCAAGCGCGAGGAGAACCCGGGTGTTCACCGGCATCATCGAAGAGCTCGGCGAGGTCGTGTCGATCGAGGAGATCGGCGACTCCTCGCGAATCCGCCTGCGCGGCCCGGTGGTCTGTACGGGTGCGCGGCACGGCGACTCCATCGCGGTCAACGGCGTCTGCCTGACCGTCGTCGACAGCCCCGACCAACTGGCGGCCGGTACCGCCGAGTTCAGCGCCGACGTGATGGCCGAGACGCTGCACCGCTCCAGCCTCGGCGAGTTGAAGCCCGGCTCCCGGGTCAACCTGGAGCGCGCCATGGCGCTCGGCGACCGGCTCGGCGGCCACCTCGTCCAGGGCCATGTCGACGCCACCGGCACGCTGTTGGGCCGCGAGCCCGGCGAGCGCGACGCGGCCGGTGACCTGCGCTGGGAGGTGCTGCGCTTCTCGCTGCCCGGCACCATCTCCCGCTACCTGGTGGAGAAGGGCTCGATCACGGTCGACGGCGTCAGCCTCACCGTGGTGGAGGCCGCCCGGGACAGCTTCACCGTCAGCCTCATCCCCACGACCCTCGCGCTGACCTCGCTCGGCGCCAAGGCCGTCGGCGAGAGCGTCAACCTCGAAGTGGACGTGCTCGCCAAGTACGTCGAGCGACTGCTCGACTCCCGCGCCCTTCCCCCGACGATCGCCGGAGAGTCCAAGTGAACTGGCTCAGTGGAGAAGCGTTCACCGTCTTCGGCGAGCACGTGAAGTGGGCCGACATGTTCGGCAACCTGCTCGGCCTGGCCGGGCTGGCCTTCGGCTGGCGCCGCTCGGTGTGGAGCTGGCCGCTCCAACTCCTGTCCGGCGCCGTGCTGATCGCCGCCTACCTCGGGGGCCACGTCCCCGGCCTGATCGGCAAGCAGCTGATCGTGCTCGTCGCCGCCGCCTGGGGCTGGGCCCAGTGGCGGCGGGGCCGCCGGGACACCGGCACGATCGCCGTCCGCTTCGCCACCTGGCCGGAGCGGGCCGCCCTGGTGGTCGGCACCGCGGCCGGCACCGTCGCGCTGGCCTGGCTGTTCACGGCCCACCCCAGCCTGTCCTGGAGCCCCTGGTCGGACGCCTACATCTTCGTCGGCACGCTGGCCGCGATGGTCGCCCAGGCCCGTGGCTGGCTGGAGTTCTGGTTCGCCTGGATCGCCGTCGACGTGGTCGGCGTCCCGCTCGCCTTCAACAACGGCTACCCCTTCTCCGGCCTCACCTACTCGATCTACTTCGTCCTGGTGCTGCTCGGCCTGCGCTCGTGGTGGCTGAGCAGCCGTGAGCCGCGCGTCAACTCCGCCAACGTCCCGCAGGGAGCCACGGTATGACCGAGAACCACACCGCCGACCGCGACCGCGAGGTGGCACCCGAACTCGTCCTCGACCCGGTCGAGCGCGCGATCGCCGACATCGCCCTCGGCCGCGCCGTGATCGTGGTCGACGACGAGGACCGCGAGAACGAGGGCGACATCGTCTTCGCCGCCTCCGCCGCCACCCCGGAGCTGATGGCCTTCACCATCCGCTACAGCTCCGGCGTGATCTGCGCCCCGCTGACCGGCGAGGAGCTGGACCGGCTCAAGCTGCCGCCGATGACCCAGGTCAACGAGGACCGCAAGGGCACCGCGTACACCGTCTCGGTGGACGCCCGGGAGGGGGTCGACACCGGCATCTCCGCCGCCGACCGCGCCCGCACCGTCCGGCTGCTGTCCTCGCCCGGCACCGAGCCCGGCGACCTCACCCGCCCCGGGCACGTGTTCCCGCTGCGCGCGGTCGAGGGTGGCGTGCTGGTGCGCCCCGGCCACACCGAGGCCGCCGTCGACCTGGCCCGGCTCGCTGGGCTGCCGCCGGCCGGTGCGATCGCCGAGGTGGTCAACGACGACGGCACCATGGCCCGGCTGCCCGAACTGGTTGCCTTCGCCCGTGAGCACGGCCTCGCGATCATCTCCATCGAGGACCTGATCGCCTACCGTCGCCGCACCGAGCTGCACGTCGACCGGGCCGCCGTGACCGCCCTGCCCACCGTCCACGGCGAGTTCACGGCCGTCGGCTACCAGGGCACCATCGACGGCGTCGAGCACATCGCGCTGGTGGCCGGCGGCCTGGGCGCCGACGGTCGGCTGCCCGAGGGCGAGGACGTCGTGGTCCGGGTCCACTCCGAGTGCCTGACCGGCGACGTCTTCGGCTCGCTGCGCTGCGACTGCGGCCCCCAGTTGGAGGCCTCGCTGCACAGGGTCGCCGAGTCCGGCCGCGGCGTGGTGCTCTACCTGCGCGGCCACGAGGGCCGGGGGATCGGCCTGGCCCACAAGCTGCGCGCCTACGAACTCCAGGAGCAGGGGCGCGACACCGTCGACGCCAACCTCGACCTCGGTCTGCCGGCCGACGCCCGCGACTACAGCATCGCGGCGCAGATGCTGGTGGACCTCGGCGTCCGCTCGCTCATCCTGCTCACCAACAACCCGGAGAAGCTCACCGCGCTCACCGAGCACGGCCTCAAGGTCAAGGGGCGCGAAGCGGTCGAGATCACGCCGGGTGAGCACAACCTGCGCTACCTGCGCACCAAGCGCGACCGGATGGGCCACGACCTGCCCGGCCTCGACTCCTGAACGCGCCCCGCGCACCACGCCCCGCGCACTGCACCCCACGCACCACGCACCACCACGACGGACAGGAAGAACGAACATGAGCGGCCACGGAGCCCCCGAGCTGACCATCGACGGCGCCGCCGACCTCAAGGTCGCCGTCGTCGCCGCCCAGTGGCACGACGTTGTGATGAACGGCCTGCTGGACGGCGCCCACCGGGCGCTCAAGGAACTGGGCGTCGCCGAGCCGACCGTGCTGCGCGTCCCCGGCACCTTCGAGCTGCCGGTCGCCGCCAAGCGCCTCGCCGACCACGGCTACGACGCGGTCGTCGCCCTCGGCGTGGTGATCCGCGGCGGCACCCCGCACTTCGACTACGTCTGCCAGGCGGCCACCGCCGGCCTCACCCAGGTGAGCGTCGACACCGGCGTCCCGGTCGGCTTCGGCGTGCTGACCTGCGACAACGAGGAGCAGGCGCTCGACCGCGCCGGCCTGCCCGGCTCCGCGGAGGACAAGGGTCACGAGGCCGTCACCGCCGCCGTCGCGACCGCCGCGGTGCTGCGCGCCGCGCTCTGAGCGCACCGCCCCGACCCGGACCGTGGACGTCCAACGGACTGTCCACGGTCCGGGACCGTTTACCGCCGGTCAGCCCGCACGCCGTAAGGTGAGTCCCATCATGGCTTCGAAGACATTCGAGGAGCTCTTCGCCGAGCTCCAGCAGAAGGCCGCCACCGGCGACCCCTCGTCCTCCCGTACCGCGCAGCTCGCCCAGCAGGGCGTCCATGCGATCGGCAAGAAGGTCGTCGAGGAGGCCGCCGAAGTCTGGATGGCCGCCGAGTTCCAGACGGACGAGCAGACCGCCGAGGAGATCTCACAGCTCCTGTACCACGTTCAGGTGATGATGATCGCCCGCGGGCTGACGCTCGACGACGTCTACAAGTACCTCTAAACCCGAACCGCACGCCCCTCCCCACAGGTAAGGAACCAACCTCCCATGCTGCGCATCGCCGTCCCCAACAAGGGTTCGCTCTCGGGTCCCGCGGCGGAGATGCTCCATGAGGCCGGCTACCGCCAGCGGAAGGACCCCAAGGAGCTCGTCCTCGTCGACCCGAACAACGAGGTCGAGTTCTTCTTCCTGCGCCCGCGCGACATCGCCGTCTACGTCGGCTCCGGCCGCCTGGACGTCGGCATCACCGGCCGTGACCTGCTGCTGGACTCGCACTCCAACGCCGAGGAGGTGCTCGCGCTCGGCTTCGCCGCGTCGACCTTCCGCTTCGCCCGCCCCGAAGGCGTCGCCGTCGAGGACGTCAAGGGCCTGGAGGGCCTGCGGATCGCGACCTCCTACACCGGCCTGGTCGAGCAGCACCTCGCCGACCACGGCGTGAAGGCGACCGTCACCAAGCTGGACGGCGCGGTGGAGACCGCGGTGCAGCTGGGCGTCGCCGACGTGATCGCCGACGTGGTGGAGACCGGCACCAGCCTGCGCAACGCCGGCCTGGAGGTGTTCGGCGAGCCGATCCTGATCTCGGACGCCGTGGTGATCCGCCCCAAGGGCGCGGGCGAGGACACCCGGGTGGACCAGTTCCTGCGCCGCCTCCAGGGCGTGCTGGTGGCCCGCCGCTACGTGCTGATGGACTACGACATCCGCGCCGAGAAGGTCGGCGCCGCCGTGGCGCTCACCCCCGGCCTGGAGTCGCCGACCGTCTCCCCGCTGCACACCGAGGGCTGGGTGGCGGTGCGCTCGATGGTGCTCCGCAAGGAGGCCCAGCAGATCATGGACGACCTGTGGGCCATCGGCGCCCGGGCCATCCTGGTCACCAACATCCACGCCTGCCGCCTCTGACCGGCGCGGCGGCGACCTCGCCCGCAGTGGTGCGGGTAAGGAACGGTTGAATGGGGCGGGGACGCTGACCGGCGTCCCCGCCCTTCGTCTGGAACCGTCGTCCGGAACAGCCCTTCGTCCGGATCCGTCCGTTGCCCGGAACCGTCGTTCCCGGGAACGACCGTTCCCCCGAACCACCCCACCGGAGACCCCACGTGTCCACGCCGCCCGTCGAGTTCCCCGTCACCTGGGCGCCGCGCCGCACCCGCGCCGTGCTGCTGCCGGTCTGCGCGCTGCTGGTGGTGCTGTTCGCCGTGATGGCCGTGGTGCTCCCGGAGAACTGGCAGCTCAACGACCGGATCATGATGGCGGGCAGCGGCGTGCTGTTCGCGTGCGTGGGCCTGATGCTGGCCCGCCCCCGGGTGAGCGCCGACGCGCAGGGCGTGACGGTGGTCAACTTCGTCCGCAGCCGCCGGCTCACCTGGGCCGAGATCGTCCGGGTCAACTTCCGCCAGGGCGACCCGTGGGCCACCCTCGACCTGGCCGACGGCACCTCGCTCGCCGCGGTCGGCATCCAGTCCGGCGTCGGCAAGGACCAGGCGATCGCGCAGGCCCGTGCCCTGCGCGACCTGGTCGAGCACCACGCCAGGGCCTGAGCCCCGCACCGCCGCCGCCGGTCGGCGCCCGCCCGTTCACACCGGCACCGCCCGCCCGCCGACACCCCGCCGACACCCCTCCCGACACCCCTCCGGTCCCCGCCGGGCCTGCGAATCCTCGGCCCGGCGGGTCCGAACACTCTTCCTACCATCGTCCGGCTATGGTCTACGCTGGTAAAAGCAGGGCAAAACTTCCGTCCTGCCCGAAAGACGACTTGAGGAGTGACTTCCCCCCTCGATGGACGATCCGTCCGGTAGTACCTGCGCCGCCCACCTTCCTGTCAGCGGAAGGCAGGCGGCACTGTGATCACCGCCTGGCTGCTGTTGCTCGCAGCCCTCCTGCTGATCCTCGCCAACGGCCTGTTCGTGGCCGCCGAGTTCGCCTTCGTGACCGTCGAGCGCGGGGCGGTCGAACGCTCCGCCGGGGCCGGCGACGCCAAGTCCGCCCGCGTCTCACGGGCCCTGCGGCACCTCTCGTTCGAACTCTCCGGTGCCCAGCTCGGCATCACCGTCACCTCGCTGGTGGTCGGCATGCTCGCCGAGCCGGCGCTGTCCACCCTGCTCAGCCCCGTCATGACCGGGATCGGCGTGCCCGAGTCGGCCGCCCGCGGCGTCGCCGTGGTCGTCGGCATGGTGCTCGCCACCGTGGTGCAGATGGTGATCGGCGAGCTGGTCCCGAAGAACTGGGCGATCTCCCGCCCGCTCCAGGTGGCCCGCGCGGTCGCCGCCCCGCACATGGCCTTCTCCTTCGCCTGCCGCCCGCTGATCAGCTTCCTCAACGGGGCGGCCGACCGGACGGTCCGCGCCTTCGGCGTCGAGCCGCAGGAGGAGCTGGACCACGCCCGGACCCCGGCCGAACTGGTCTCGCTGGCCCGCCACTCGGCCAAGGCCGGCGCGATAGACGAGGAGTCGGCGACCCTGTTCGTCCGCACCCTGGGCCTGGGCGAGCTGACCGCCGAGTCCGTGATGACCCCGCGGATCGACGTCGCCTCCCTCCAGAGCGACGCCACCGCCTCCGACGTGATCAACCTGACCCGGGCCACCGGCCTGTCCCGCTTCCCGGTCTACACCCACAGCCTGGACGAGGTCACCGGCATCGTGACCCTCAAGGACGCCCTCGCCGTCCCGGCCGCCCGGCGCGGCCTGGTCCGGGTGGGCGAGCTCACCTCGCCGCCGCTGCTGGTGCCCGAGACCCTGCCCGCCGAGCGGCTGCTCGACCAGCTGCGCCGCCTCCAGCCGATGGCCATCGTGGTCGACGAGTACGGCGGCACCGCCGGCGTCGTCACCGTCGAGGACATCGTCGAGGAGATCGTCGGCGAGGTGCAGGACGAGCACGACCCCGCCGACCGCCCCGAGCTGCTCCCGCTGCCCCCGGTGAACGGCCTGCCGGCCTGGGAGGCCGAGGGCCGCGCCCGGATCGACCAGCTGGAGGCGATCGGCCTGATCGCCCCGGACGGCCCGTACGAGACGCTGGCCGGCCTGGTCGCCGACCTGCTCGGCAAGCTGCCCGAGGTCGGCGAGCAGGCGGAGCTGCCGGGCTGGCGCTTCACCGTGACGGGTGTCGACCGGCACCGCACCAGCCAGGTCCGGGTCGAGCGCACCAGCGCGCCGGCCTCCTTCGGAGACGACCAGGAGAATGCCCGATGACCGCGCTCCAACTGGCCGTCGCCGTCCTGCTCCTGCTCGGGAACGCCTTCTTCGTCGGCGCCGAGTTCGCCGTCGTCTCGGTGCGCCGCAGCCAGATCGAACCGCTCGCCGAGGCCGGCCACAAGCGTGCCCGCACCGTGCTGCACGCGCTGTCCAACGTGTCCGCGATGCTGGCCGCCGCCCAGCTCGGCATCACCGTCTGCTCGCTGGGCCTCGGCGCCCTGGCCGAGCCGACCATCGCCAGTCTGCTGGAGGGCCCGTTCCACGCGATCGGCGTCCCGTCCGGTCTGATGCACCCGCTCTCGTACGGCATCTCGCTGGCCGTCGTGGTCTTCCTGCACATGGTGATCGGCGAGATGGTGCCCAAGAACATGGCCATGGCGGGCCCGGAGAAGGCCGCGCTCTGGCTCGGCCCGCCGCTGGACCGGCTGGCCCGCTGGCTGGCCCCGGTGATCAGCCTGCTGAACGCCATCGCCAACGGTGTGCTGCGGCTGTTCCGGGTCGAGTCCAAGGACGAGGTCGAGTCGGTGTTCACCACCGAGCAGCTGATGTACCTGCTGGTCGACTCCCGGGACGCCGGCCTGCTCGACGAGGGCCGCCAGGAGCGTCTGGAGGACGCCCTGGAGCTGGGCCACCGCCCGGTCACCGAGGTGCTGCTCAAGCCCGAGCAGCTCGTCACCGTGGACACCAAGGTGACCGCCGCGGAGGTCGAGGAGCTCGCCCTGCGCACCGGCTTCTCGCGCTTCCCGGTCACCGACGGCGACCCGGCCGGCCACGGCTACCTGGGCTACCTGCACCTCAAGGACATCCTCGACGTGGAGGACCCGTCCGCGCCCGTCCCGGCCCGGCTGTGGCGTCCGATCACGGTGCTGCGCGGCAGCCTCCCGCTGGACGACGCGCTCGGCGCGATGCGCCGGGCGACCTGCCACCTGGCCGCCGTGCTGGACCAGGACGGCCGCACGCTCGGTGTGGTCATGCTGGAGGACGTGCTGGAGGAGCTGGTCGGCGAGATGCACGACCCGGACCACCGCTCCGCCGCCTGAGGTTCCCCCTTTCGCTGACGGCGTGTCCGCTGCGGGCGATTCTGCTCTCAGCGTTCAGCCGTTCCCATGCCGACCACCCTGGGCGCAGGGTGGTCGGCATGAGGCTTCTCCTGCTGGGTGGAACGAATTTCGTCGGACGGGTCGTCGCCGAGGAGGCGCTGGCCAGGGGATGGGAGGTGACGGCCCTCAACCGCGGTACGCAGCCCGCGCCCGCGGGCGTGACCGCACTGCTGGGCGACCGCACCGCCGAGGGCGGGCTGGCGGCGCTGGCCACGGGGGAGTGGGACGCGGTGGTGGACACCTGGTCCGGAGCCCCGACGGCGGTGCGCGACAGCGCCCGGCTGCTGGCCGGCCGGGTCGGCCACTACGGGTACGTCTCCAGCCGGTCGGTGTACGACTACCCGCTGGCGCGCGGGGCGGACGAGTCGGCGAAGGTGGTCGGGTCGTCCCCGGACGCCGAGGGCGAGGTGCCCTACGCCGAGGCCAAGCGCGGGGCCGAACTGGCCCTGGAGGCGGAGTTCGGCGGGCGCGCCCTGCTCGCCCGGGCCGGGCTGATCCTCGGCCCGCACGAGAACATCGGCCGGCTGCCCTGGTGGCTGAACCGGATCGCCCGGGGTGGCCCGGTGCTCGCCCCCGGCCCGTACGACCTGCCGCTGCAGTACATCGACGTCCGCGACCTCGCGGGCTGGCTGCTGGACGCGGCGGCGGCCCGGCTCGGCGGCGCGTGCAACGTGGTCAGCCCGGCGGGCCACACCACGATGGGCGAGCTGCTGGAGGCCTGCGTGCGGGTCACCGGCTCGGACGCGGACCTGCGCTGGACCGACCCCGAGCGCATTCTGGCGGCCGGCGTCGAGCCCTGGACGGAGCTGCCGATCTGGCTGCCGACCGGCGAGCTGAACGACTTCCTGCACGGCGCGTCCGTGGACCGGGCGGTCGCCGCCGGGCTGCGCTGCCGGCCGGTGGGCGAGACGGTCGAGGACACCTGGGCCTGGCTGCGGTCGGTCGGCGGCGTCGCCCCGCAGCGCGCCGACCGGCCGCAGGTCGGCCTCGACCCCGAGCGCGAGGCCGAGCTGCTCCGGGGCTGAGCCCGGCGCGATCCCGGCGTGATCCCGGGGAGCTGGTCTCAGCCGCGGCCGTCGATCAGCTCCCCGTAGGCCTGGACGAGGTCGGGCAGGCGCAGCGTCGCCAGGTCCTCCCGGCCCGGCGGCTCGCGCAGCAGTGAGAGCCGCAGGTCCCGGTAGGCGCAGGACTTCTCGTACAGGGTGCGGATGAACCGGCCGTTCCCGAGTTCGTCGATCCAGCCCTCGCGGACCACGTGGGTGCAGATGCTGGCCAGTTCCTCGGCCGCGTCCTCGTCCCAGCCGTCGCCGTCCCGGCCGGCCAGCGCGGCGCCGATCGCGGTCAGCTCGTTCGGGCGGTAGCTGGGGAAGTCGACCCGGGTGGTGAAGCGGGAGTTGAGGCCGGGGTTGGTGGCGAGCAGCCGGTTCATGCCCTCGGGGTAGCCGGCCAGGATCACCACCAGGCGGTCGCGGTTGTCCTCCGCGCGTTTCAGCAGCACCTGGAGGGCCTCGTCGCCGTAGGCGTCGCCCTTGGTGTAGCCGGAGTTGGAGAGGCTGTACGCCTCGTCGATGAACAGCACGCCGTCCAGTGCCGAGTCGATCAGCTCGTTCGCCTTGACCGCGGTCTGGCCGAGGAACTCGCCGACCAGGTCGGCCCGTTGGGCCTCCACGAGGTGGTCGCCGGAGAGCAGTCCGAGGGCGTGGAAGACCCGGCCGAGGATCCGGGCCACGGTGGTCTTGCCGGTGCCGGAGGGGCCGGAGAAGACGAAGTGGCGCTTGGGGGGCTGGACCGGCAGGCCCTGCGCGGCCCGGAGTCTGGACATCCGCAGCTGCGCCGACAGCGCCCGCACCTGGCGCTTGACCGGCTCCAGGCCCACCATCAGCGAGAGTTCCGCCAGCGCCGCGTCCAACTCGCGCTCGTCGTCGACCGGTTGGGCGGCGGGAAGCGGAGCGGTGCGGGGCTGGGCCTCGGCGCGGACCGGCGCCGGCAGCGGGGCGGCGGAGCCGCCCGGCGAACCCGACCGCTCGCCGGCCGCCTGCGGCGCCGGGCCGGCCGTGGAGCCGTCGCCCGGGCCGGGCCCCGTGAGGAACCCGACCCCCTCGACGAATCCGACCCCGCCGGTGTACCCGGCGCCCTCGGTGAACCCGGGGGCCGCGTCGCCGAAGCCCCCCGCCGTGGCGTACCCGGCCCCGTCCTGGAAGTCCGCCTCGTCCGTCCCGTCCATCTCGTCCGGCCCGGTGTCCTCGTACCCGGCCGCCCGCCCGCCCGCCGGCAGGCCGCCGTCCAGCAAGGCGTCCGGAAGGTCGTCCGCCAACCCGTCCTCCGCCGCGATCGCGGCCAGCCGCGCGGCGGTGTCCATGAACACCGGATCGGCCCGGTGCACCGCCCGGTAGAGCGGCAGCGCGGCCGCACTGCGCCCGGCCCCCTCGTACGCCCGGGCCAGCCAGTACCGCAGTTCCTTGCGCTGGGGCTGCTCGGAGCGGCAGCGGGCCAGCGAGGCGGCCAGCGGTGCCTGTGCCTGGGCGCACATGTCCAGCCGGACCCGCGCCATGCCGGCGAACAGCCCGGCCTCGATGCCGAGCAGCGGGTCGTCCAGCAGCCGGTCGGTGTCCCGGATCAGCTGCTCCCAGTCCTTGAGCAGATAGGACCGGCAGGCGTACAGGAACTGGGCGGACGGGTCCTCGCTGGGCGCCGGGCACTGCTCCAGCGCCCGGTCCAGCTCGGCCAGGTGGCGGCCGTCCAGCCAGTGCGAGGCGTGCGCCAGCGCCAGGTCGCGGGCGTCCTCCAGGACGGGCTGCACCCACCAGCCCAGCCAGTACCAGGAACTGAGCGGGCGGCGGTGGCGCCGCCGTTGCTCGCCGAACCGCTTCTGGTTGCGGTACATGGCCAGCAGCGCCGCCGAGGTGTCGCTGCGCAGCGCGTGCAGGCCGAGCCAGGCGTCGGCCATGCCCGGATCCAGCCGGACGGCCGCGCGGAACTCCTCCTCGGCACGGGCGTACGCGCCCGCCGTGTACGCGTCCATGGCACGCAGCCACGCGCGTTCGGCGAGCCGGTCCGGGCCGCCCGCGTTGCTGTCCGAACTGTCCACCGTCGTCACTCACGCCCCCCGCGGCTTGGCCCGGGGCTCGGTGGCAGGTCGCCTGCGTGCAGCCGGGCCGGTGGTCGATAGCCCCCGGGCGCATCTGCGCCTGCGAGGAATCGTACCGGCGTGGCGCTGATCCGGAAGGGCGCCCACGGAGTCAAATGCGATCGTGCGAGCGGTCGTTGAGCGGGTGGGGGCCTGGACCGGCGGCGGGGGAGCGCGATTCGGAAAGGACCGGACGGCGCCCCCGGCTCACGGGGGAACAAGTCGGGGACGCCGGGTCCGAGGCGGCCGAAACATCCCGTTCCGGCGGCTGAGGAGAACCTAAATCCTGGTGACAGTGCAGGTCAAGGGCTTGTTGAAGGTTCACCCACGGTGCCCGGCGTGATTCGTCCGGTCACCCCGTCGACCCGCGTCCCGGCGAACGGACGGCTCGGATCCGCGGCGAAATGCGCCGATTCGGCCCGCGCCCAGCCGGCCCAGAACTCGGCCAGATCCGGCCCGTCCCGCTGCTCGCCGCGCCGCCGGGCCGAGGCGGCGTCCAACTCCAGCCAGATCACCCGGGCCAGCCACGGCCGCACCGCCCGCCGCCCGGCGCCGACGCCCTCCACCAGTACCACCGGGGCGACCGGCACCGCGGCCGTGCCCGCGAAACGGCGCAGCGTCCAGTCGTACACCCGGTACGCGCCGTCCCGGCCGGCCGCCAGTGGCTCCAGCACCTGTTCGCGCAGCCGCCCGGTCCAGCCGAAGGGCTCGGCGTGGGTGGCCAGGTCGTCGAGGTGGACCACCGGCGCCCCGCCGAGCGCCGCCGCCAGCCGCCCGGCGAAGGTCGTCTTGCCCGAGCCCGCGTGCCCGTCCACCGCGACCAGCCGCACCGGCCCGCAGGAGGGCGGCAGCGCGCGCAGCTCCGCCGCGAGCGAGGCCACCGCGCAGCCGGGAACGGGCGAAAGGGCGGGGGAAAGGGGTCGGGAAGCAGCCACAACGGCAACCCTACGGTGCCGTAGCCCGCCAGTCCGTCCAGTTACTCCTGAGTGATCGTGACGGCGGCGCGGGTTTCCGGCATACTCGCATCGCCATGCCTGTGAACGGCCGTTCACCGTAATCCGGTGCCGGTCGGGCCGACCTGCCACACCCGCGCCGGACCAGCCACACCACGCTCCGGTGCCCGATCGAGGAGGCGACCGCCGCCATGACCCCGTCCCCAGTGAAAGCCGTGGAGCGCCAGCTGCCCAGCGAGGAGGCCCACGAGCTGCTGAGCCTCACCCGGGACCTGGTCCAGCGCGAGCTGCAGCCCCGCGCGGCCGAGGACGAGGCCGCCGACCGCTTCCCGCGGGAGGTCTTCCGCACCCTCGGCGAGGCCGGCCTGCTCTCCCTCCCCTACGACGAGAAGTACGGCGGCGGCGGGCAGCCCTACGAGGTGTACCTGCAGGTGCTGGAGGAGCTGGCGGCCGGCTGGCTGGCCGTCGGCCTCGGGGTGAGCGTGCACACCCTCTCCTGCCACGCGCTGGCCGGCTTCGGCACCGAGGAGCAGCGCGGCCGGTGGCTGCCCGGAATGCTCTCCGGCGAGCAGCTCGGCGCCTACTGCCTCTCCGAACCGCAGTCCGGCTCGGACGCGGCCGCGCTGCGCACCCGCGCCGACCTCGACGGCGACGCGTACGTGGTCAACGGCACCAAGGCGTGGATCACCCACGGCGGCCGGGCGGACTTCTACAGCGCCCTGGTGCGCACCGGCGACGAGGGCTCCAAGGGCATCAGCTGCCTGCTCGTCCCGGGCGACGTGCAGGGCCTGTCGGCCGCCCCGCCGGAGCACAAGATGGGCATGCGCTCCTCGCCGACCGCGCAGCTGCACTTCGACGGCGCCCGGGTCGCCCGTGACCGGCTGATCGGCGAGGAGGGCCAGGGCTTCCAGATCGCGCTCGCCGCACTGGACTCCGGCCGCCTCGGCATCGCCGCCTGCGCGGTCGGCGTCGCCCAGGCCGCGCTCGACCTCGCGGTCGACTACGCGCGCACCCGCCGCCAGTTCGGCCGCCCGATCGCCGAGTTCCAGGGCCTGTCCTTCATGCTCGCCGACATGGCCACCCAGATCGAGGCCGGGCGGGCGCTCTACCTGTCCGCCGCCCGGCTGCGGGACGCGGGCCTGCCGTTCTCCAAGGAGGCGGCGATGGCCAAGCTGTTCTGCACCGACGCCGTGATGCGGGTGACCACCGACGCGGTCCAGGTCCTCGGCGGCTACGGCTACACGCAGGACTTCCCGGCCGAGCGCTACATGCGCGAGGCGAAGGTGCTGCAGATCGTCGAGGGCACCAACCAGATCCAGCGCCTGGTGATCGGCCGCCACCTCACCAAGGGCTGAGCCCCCCACACCAAGGGCTGAGCCCCCCACAAACGGCCTCCGGCCGTCACTCCAGGGTGCGGAGTGACGGCCGGAGGCGTCTTCGTCTCTGCGTCAACCCGCCTGCGCGGGCCAGTGGATCAGCGCCGGACCAGGCGGCGGCGCTGCTCGGGGAGGACGGCCGGGGCGACGACGGCGGTCCGCGTCGGCCGGTGCGCCACCGCGTGCGAGAACGGCTGGGTGCGCCAGTCGAGTTCGGTGGGGAGCCTGAACAGCGCGTCGAGCCCGGCCGGCTGGTCGTCCTCCGGGGTCTCCACCTCGGCGAGGTCGTCGGTCGGCGTGCCCGAACCCGGGCACAGCGCGGGGGCGAAGGGGTTCCAGGCGGTCGGCAGCAGCGCGTGCTGCGGCAGCCGCTCCTCGTCGGCCACCAGGGCGATCGGGCGGCGGCACTCGGGGCAGTGCACCCGGAAGATGTCCCAGGTCTCGGCCTCGCCCGGGTCGATGCCCGGGACGTGGCCGTGATCGACCGCGAGGTCGTCGCGGCCGGTCGTATCGTCGGTGTCGTCGGCGCCCAGGGCACGCTGGTCAGTCGGCATGAGGATCCCCCTCGGATCGGGCCCGGCGTGGTCGCCCGGGGCCACAACCAGCACTTCCCTCCGATTCGGGCTCATAACCCTGCGGTCCGGTGCACCGTGATGCACCGGGTGTGTCCTTGGCCACATCCACTGCCACATTCGCCTGGCATTTGCCCGCGTGACACCTGCGGGCACCCGATGTGACACCGCGTGCGCCCCCCGTGCCCCCGACCGGGTAGGTTTGCGCACTGTGGAGGATCTCGACCAACGCATCGTCCAGCTGCTCCTAGAGGACGGCCGGATGAGCTACACGGACCTGGGCAAGGCCACCGGCCTGTCCACCTCGGCGGTGCACCAGCGGGTGCGCCGCCTCGAACAGCGCGGGGTGATCCGCGGCTACACCGCGATCATCGACCCCGACGCCGTCGACCTGGCGCTGACCGCGTTCATCTCGGTCAAGCCCTTCGACCCCAGCGCCCCGGACGACACCCCCGAACGGCTGGCCGGCCTGCCCGAGATCGAGGCCTGCCACAGCGTCGCCGGCGACGAGAACTACATCCTCAAGGTGCGCGTCGGCGCCCCCGGCGACCTGGAGGACCTGCTCGCCCGCATCCGCAGCGCCGCCGGCGTCTCCACCCGCACCACCGTCGTCCTCTCCACCCCCTACGAAGCGCGACCCCCGAAGCTCTGAGGACGAACCCCGCAGGTGCAGACTTAGCGGCATGACCGAACGCACTTCCCGGACCGTCCTGCTGCGCGGCGGCGCCGTCTACAGCCCCGCCGACCCCTTCGCCACCGCGATGCTCGTCGAGGGCGAGCACATCGCCTGGGTCGGCAGCGACGGCGCCGCCGAGGCGTACGCCGCCGCAGCCGACGAGATCGTCGAGCTGGACGGCGCCCTGGTCACCCCCGCCTTCGTCGACGCCCACGTGCACGCCACCGCCACCGGCCTGGCGCTCACCGGCCTCGACCTCACCGGCAGCCCCTCGCTGGCCGCCGCCCTCGCCGCCGTCACCGCCTTCGTCGACGCCCGCCCCGAGCCCGGCGGGGTGCTCATCGGCCACGGCTGGGACGAGACCGGCTGGCCCGAGGGCCGCCCGCCCACGCTCGCCGAACTCGACGCCGCCGCCCGCGGCGCCGCGCTCTACCTCTCCCGCACCGACGTGCACTCCGCGCTCGCCACCACCGCGCTGCGCAGCCTCGCCCCCGGCCTGGCCGAGCGCCCCGGCCACACCGCCGACGGCCCGCTCACCAAGGACGCCCACCACGCCGTCCGGCAGACCGCGCTCGCCCACCTCACCCCCGAGCAGCGCGGCCGAGCCCAGCGCGCCACCCTCGCCCGCGCCGCCGAACTCGGCATCGGCGCGCTGCACGAGTGCGCCGGCCCGGAGATCTCCTCCGAGGCCGACCTGGCCGCCCTGCTGGCCCTCGCCGCCGAGGGCGAAGGCCCCGAAGTCTTCGGCTACTGGGGCGAGTTGGGCGGCGTCGAGACGGCCCGCCGGCTCGGCGCGGTGGGCGCCGGCGGCGACCTCTTCGCGGACGGCGCGCTGGGCTCGCACACCGCCTGCCTGCACACCCCCTACGCCGACGCCGAGCACACCGGCACCGCCTACCTGACCGCCGAGCAGGTCGCCGACCACGTCGCCGCCTGCACCGAGGCCGGGCTCCAGGCCGGCTTCCACGCCATCGGCGACGCGGCCGTGGCCGCCGTCCTGGACGGCGTCCGGGCGGCCGGGGAGCGGGTCGGCGCCGGGCGGGTCAGGGCGCTGCGCCACCGCGTCGAGCACGCCGAGGCGCTGGACGACAAGTCCGTCGCCGCCTTCGCCGAGCTCGGCCTCACCGCCTCCGTCCAGCCCGCCTTCGACGCCGCCTGGGGCGGCCCGGACGGCATGTACGTCCAGCGCCTCGGCGCCGAGCGGGCCGCCAGGCTCAACCCCTTCGCCGCCCTGCTGCGGGCCGGCGTGCCGCTGGCCTTCGGCTCGGACGCCCCGGTCACCCCGCTCGACCCCTGGGGCACCGTCCGCGCGGCCGCCTTCCACCAGACCCTGGACCACCGGATCTCCGTCCGCGCGGCCTTCACCGCACACACCCGCGGCGGCTGGCGCGCGATCGGCCGCGACCAGGACGGCGTGCTCGTGCCCGGCGCCGTCGCCAGCTACGCGATCTGGGCCGCCGACGAACTGGTCGTCCAGGCCCCCGACTCCCGGGTGGCGGGCTGGTCCACCGACCCGCGCTCCGGCACTCCGGGCCTGCCCGACCTCACCCCCGGCCACCCGCTGCCGGCCTGCCTGCGCACCGTCGTCCGCGGCCGCACCGTCCACCGGGCCGCCGAGTAGCGCCGAGCAGGCCCGCATCAACCCAGCTGAAGCGGCGGCCCGGCGTCCGTGGGTCGACCCCAGGACGACCGCCCCGCCGGCTTCACCGACCCCCGCGAGCTGCTCGCCCCGGACTTCCGCCCGGAACCCCTGGGCGAGCAGCACGACGCCTCCGACGGGGGCGTGTGTGGCAAGGCCCGCCGGGCCGTGAGCCGCTGACCCTGCTACCACCCTGACCTCACGCTTCCCTGACCGTCCGGGGTACCTTCTTCGGACAGCGTCCGAACAGCAAGATCCAGGAAGATGGTGCGCCGGTGGCCATGCCCGTCACCCAGGAGCGGCCCGGGGCCGCACCCGAACCGGCGGAGTCGGCGCCCAGGCCCGGCCGGGCCGCCCGTGCCGTCGCCAAGGTCCGGGCGGGCCTTCCCCGCACCGGCCTCGCGGCCCTGGCGGGCCTGCTGCTCGCACTCGCCTTCCCGCCCTTCGACCTGTGGCCGCTGTCGCTGCTCGGCGTCGCCGCGCTGTCCCTGCTCACCCGGGGCCGCACCGTCCGCCAGGCGGCCTGGACGGGCTTCGCCTTCGGCCTGCCGTTCTTCCTGATGCTGCTCAGCTGGCTGCGGGTGGTCGGCTGGGACGCGACGGTCGGCCTGTCGGTCGTGGAGGCGCTGTTCCTGGCCGTCCTCGGCGGCGGCCTGGCCCTCACCTCCCGGCTGCCGGCCTGGCCGCTCTGGGCGGCCTGCCTGTGGATCACCCAGGAGTGGGCGCGCGACCGGCTGCCGTTCGGCGGCTTCCCGTGGGGGCGGCTGGCCTTCGCCAACACCGCGACCCCGTTCACGCCGCTGGCCGCGCTCGGCGGCGCACCGCTGGTGACCTTCGCGGTCGCCCTCTCGGGCGCCCTGCTCGCCGGCGCCGCGCTGCGCCTGCGCGGGCCGCGCAGGACGCCCCGGGCCGCCGCGCTGGCGGGGCTGGGTGCGGTGGCCGCGCTGCTGGCCGGGTACCTGGTGCCGGTGCCGACCGCGCCGGCCGACACCGTCAAGGTCGCCATAGTCCAGGGCAACGTGCCCAACCCGGGCATGGACTTCCTGGGCCGCCCGATGATGGTCCTCAACAACCACGCGGTGGCGACCGAGCGGCTGGCCGCGGACATCGCCGCCGGCAAGGTCGAGCGCCCCGACATCGTGATCTGGCCGGAGAACTCCTCCGACCTGGACCCGTTCAGCGACCCGCTCGCCTACCAGCGCATCGACCAGGCCGTGAAGACGGTCGGCGTGCCCACCCTGGTCGGCACCCTGGTGGACGGCCCGGACGCGCAGCACGTCCAGAACGAGGGCATCGTCTGGGACCCGAAGACCGGCCCCGGCGCCTCCTACACCAAGCAGCACCCCGTCCCGTTCGGCGAGTACGTGCCGTTCCGCGCCCAGCTGATGAAGGTGATCACCCGCCTCCAGCGGGTCGCCCGGGACTTCTACCCCGGCGACCACAACGGCGTCATGCAGCTCGGCCCGGCCCGGATCGGCGACGTGATCTGCTTCGAGGTCGCCTACGACGAGATCGTCCGCGACACCGTGGACAGCGGCGCCCGCGTCCTGGTGGTCCAGACCAACAACGCGACCTATGCCAAGACGGGCCAGCCCGAGCAGCAGCTCGCGATGAGCCGGCTGCGCGCGGTCGAGCACGGCCGGGCCGTGCTGATCGCCGCCACCAGCGGCATCAGCGCGGTGATCGCCCCGGACGGCACGGTCCAGCAGCGCACCGAGGAGCTGACCGCGGCCGAGCTGTCGGCGGTCGTCCCGCTGCGCGACGGCACCACGGTCGCCGACCGGGTCGGCGCCGCGCCGGAGTGGACGCTGGCCCTCGCAGGCCTGCTGGCCTGCGGCGCGGGCGTGCTGGTCGGCCGCCGACGGAAGGCCGGCGCCGGAACACCGGCCGCCGGGGAATCGTTGGACCAGGTGGTGCCGTAGCCGGCCCGGACCTCCCGTGCGGCGCGCAGAGCACTGCTTGGAGTGGATTCGTACCGTGACCCAGCAAGCTACCCCCGCCCGTCCGGCCCCGCGCGGCAAGCTCCGCCGGGTGCTGCCGCTGCTGATCACCGCCTGGCTGGTGCTGGAGATCTGGCTGCTGGTCCAAGTGGGCTCGTGGCTGGGTGGATTCGTCGTCGTGCTGCTGCTCATCGCGGGCGCGCTGATCGGCGGTTCGCTGATCAAGCGGGCCGGGCTGAAGGCGCTGTCCGCGGCGATCGAGCAGAGCAAGGACCCGAAGTCCGAGCAGCCCCAGACCGGCACCAGCCTGACGGTGCTGGCGGGCCTGCTGCTGATCGTCCCGGGCTTCCTGTCGGACCTGGTGGCGCTCACCCTGCTGTTCCCGCCCACCCGGGCGCTCTGGCGGGCCGGTGGCCGCCGGGTGGCCGACAAGGCGCTGCGCAGCACCGTCGCCGCCGGGGCGGACCCGTTCGCGGACGCGATGCGGCTGCAGGAGCAGCTGCGCATCCACCGCCCGGACGGCAAGGTGATCCAGGGCGAGGTGGTGGAGCCCGGCGACGGCCCGCGCGGTCCGCAGGGCCCGGACACCACGTACCGCCCGCCGATCTCGGGCTGACCGCCCCTCCCGTCCCGCGTTCCCGTCCCGGGGAACGCGAGGCGGGAACGCGAAAGGGACCCTGGTGACCAGGGTCCCTTTTCGCGTCCTCCCGCCGTGGCGGGAGCGAGGTCAGGCGCTCTTGCGGGTGTCCCGCGGGTGCACCGCGAGGTTCATTCCGCCGGAGCGGAGCACGGCCAGTCGCTCGGCCAGTACCTCCTCCAGTTCCTCACGGGTCCGGCGCTCCATCAGCATGTCCCAATGGGTACGCGTCGGCTTGACCTTCTTCTCTTCCGGCTCGTCGCCGTCGAGAAGTACCGCCTCCTGGCCACAGAAGCGGCATTCCCAGGCCTGGGGGATCTCCGCCTCGACCGAGAAAGGAACCTCGAATCGGTGTCCGTTCTGACATGCATACTCGACGGTCTGGCGGGGAGCCAGATCGATACCGCGGTCGGTCTCGTAGCTAGTGGCCCCGAGTCGCGTGCCGCGGAGAGCTCGCTCGCTCATGAATCGTGCCTCCCGGGCTTATAGCCCACAGGACTAGTGGTCGCTGTTCTTCGTCGTTCGGTCAACGCTCGGCTTCCGACGAAGATTCCCGTCCCGGGACATGCGTCGTCTGTCGTGCCGCCCCTGTTTGTACCCATCGGCGCCCGATTTGTCACATCTGGCCGCGGATATCACCCTAGGTGTCACCTATTTCACATCTGGTGATCGGTCGGCCTTTCCTGGACGAGCCTACCGGGACGGGATTCGACGAGCGCCGCCGCCCCCGTCCGCCGCGGTCAGGAGATCGGGCGGGAACGGATCATCGGCTCGCCCTTGGCGAGGTCGACCGGGTGGGCCCGGGGGGCCGGATCGGTCGGCAGGACCACCGGCGGGCGCTCCGGCCGGGGCGGCAGGTCGGCGGCGGCCTCGGTGCGGGTGTCGCGGTGCGGCAGCAGGGCGATCACCGCGTCCCGCAGCTGGGCCGGGGCCTCCTCGTCCAGCGGGTCGACGGTGGCGGGCACCTGGAGCCGGACGGGGGTGCTGTTGCCGATCCGGGCGTAGCCGCGGCCGGCGGGGGCGTGCGCGGCGGGCACGATGTCCAGCGGCGCGCCGAGCACGGCGTGGCCCTCCTCGGGGCCGGCGGGGCCGAGCAGCACCCGGGCCCGGGTGGTGGAGCGCACGGTCGCGGTGATCCGGCCCCTGGCCTCGACGTCGTCGGCGATCACCACGGTGACGCGGGCGGCGCGGCCGTGCCGCAGCGGCAGCTCCAGCAGGTCCTGCGGGTCCGGGCGGCCCTCGGCGTGGGCGAGCTCGCTCAGCTCGGTCGGGTGGTCCAGGAGCAGCCAGAGCGGGCGGGTGGCGTCCTCGGGCGGCGCGGTGCCGGCGTGCCGGGCGGCGTTCAGCGCGGCGAGCCGGCGCTCGGTCTCCTGGGAGGCCCACTCCAGCGCGGCCAGCGCGCCGTGCAGGCTGGTCTCCACGGTGTGCACGCCGGGCCGGTTGACCAGGCAGGCGTGCTCCCCGGTGCCCGCGCCGTCTACCACCACCAGGTCCCCGTACGGGAGCGCCTGGAGCGCGATCGAGCGGATCAGGCTGGAGGTGCCGTAGCCGGTGACGCCGAGCGCCAGCAGGTGCGGCTCGGCCGAGCGCGGGCCGGTGCGCCAGACGACCGGCGGCTGCTGGGCGATCGCGCCGCCCTGGAAGACCGGGATGGTCCGGGCGGTGCCGTCCTCGTCGGTGAAGCCGAGCACGATCTCGCCGGGGGCGGCCACGAAGCGCTGGGCGACGATGTCGGCGGGCAGCGGGGTGAGCGCGGCGATCCGCAGCCGGTTGGACTCCTCGTCCCAGTCGAAGCGGTACTCCCGGGCCCGGCCGGCCTTGCCCTGGACGACCTGCTCGATCCGGGCCCGCGCGGTCGGCTCGGTGTCGGTGAAGTACGCCGGGTAGCCGAGTTCCAGCCGGGAGAGCCGGCCCTCGTCGTCGAACTCCCAGGAGCCGAAGGCGCGCTTGTAGTGGCCCTCGTAGTGGTACAGCGGGTTGGCGTCCTCGGGGCCGCACAGGTACGGCGTGAGCGCCGCGTAGAGCGCTCCGAGCTTGATGTCGGCGACGTCCGGGGCGGGTGGGGCGGGTGCCGGCTTGGGGGCCCGGCCGGTCCAGGCGGAGCTGGCCATCAGGGCGATCAGGGCGAACAGCAGGCCGTGCGGCAGCAGGTAGACGCCGACCAGCATCGCGGCGGCGAGGAACAGCGTCGGGCCGCGGCGCTCCTTCGGGGTGGCGTTCCAGCGGTCCTTGGCCCAGCCCGCGTGGTGGCGCAGTCCGCGGCCGATCACGGAGAGCGGGGCGAACATGTCGGAGGCGTGGTCCCCGGCGGTTCGGGCGATCTCGCGGCCCTTGCTGAGGTGGCGTTGGAGCGGCATTCCTTGACTCCCCGGGCGAGTGGGACGGGTCGGGTGGCGGGGGCGGAGCCGGTACGACGGGACCCGGGGCGGTGGGATCCGCGCCCGGGCCCGTGCGGGGGAGTGGCAGCGCCTGGAACGTGGACCGCTAGAACTTGAGGCCGCCGAGCAGGCTCGCCAGGCTGGCGCCGCCGGCGGTGATGCTCGGGGCGATCGAGGAACCGGCGACGTAGAAGCCGAAGAGGGCGCAGACGACGGCGTGGGAGACCTTTAGCCCGTCCCTGCGGAAGAACAGAAAGGCGATGGTGCCGAACAGGACGATGCCGGAAATCGAGAGGATCACGTTCTGCTCCTCGGGGAGGGGGGACGGGGACGGTGTTACGGAAAGTGCGCTAATCGTGACAAAAAGTAATAGATGATGGAACGGTGCAAATGGGTGGTTTCCCGTTCAACGTCGCCCTGGAGTTCGGGCGAAGGCGGGCGGACCGGCCGGGGTGGGGCCGTGTCCCGCGCAGTTCCAGTGCGGCGAGGCATTCCCGCCGGGTGGGCGGGAGGTTTCCGGGGGGTCGGGGAAGTTCGCCCGGATGGCCGCCGTTCGAGGGCCGCCATCCGCCATCCGGATGCGCGCTGGCCCGGCCCGGCACCCGGCCGCTACGGTGCGGTACGCGCAGCTCCTCCAGCCGCACTCCGCCACCGCGGCTCCGCCACCCGCAGAACCCGCAAAGCCCGCAGGACCCACAGACCGGAAAGGCCGCCCGCCATGACCGACGCCGCCAGCCAGCAGCCCGCCGACGCCCCCGGCGCCCCCGACGCCGAGGTGGTCGCCCTGGCCGGAAAGCTCTTCGACGCCGCCCGTGCCGGCGAGACCGACACCCTGGCCGCCTACGTGGATGCCGGTGCGCCCGCCAACCTCACCAACGACCGCGGCGACACCCTGCTCATGCTCGCCGCCTACCACGGCCACGCCGCCACCGTCGAAGCCCTGCTGGCGCGCGGCGCCGACCCGAACCGCGCCAACGACCGCGGCCAGACCCCGCTCGCCGGCGCCGTCTTCAAGGGCGCCGAGGACGTGCTGACCGTCCTGCTGGACGGCGGCGCCGACCCCACCGCCGGCACCCCGAACGCCGTCGACACCGCACGGATGTTCGGCAAGAACGAGCTGGTCGCCCGTTTCGAGACCCGCTGATCCAGGTCGTAGGCTCTTCCCTCATGAAGAGCACCACCATGGAGGCCGGAACCGTCGAGTTCCGCGTCACCGGCTACGCCCACCCCGACGCCCAGGCCCTGTCGGCGGAGGTACAACAGGAGTACGTCCGCCGCTACGGCGACCCCGACGAGACCGTGCTGCACCTCGACGACTTCGACTCGCCGGCCGGCCTGTTCCTGATCGCCTACCTCGACGGCCGGCCGGTCGCCTGCGGGGGTTGGCGGGCCAAGCAGGCCGGGCCGGACGGGCTGCGCGACGGCGATGTCGAGCTGAAGCGGATGTTCGTGGTCCCCGCCGCCCGCGGCCGTGGCCTGGCTCGGGCGGTGCTGCGCCGCCTGGAGCAGACCGCCACCGAGGCCGGACGCACCCGCGTCATCCTGGAGACCGGCACCGAGCAGCCCGAGGCCGTGGCGCTGTACGGGTCCGAGGGGTACGCGGCGATCCGGAAGTTCGGCATCTACCGCGATCACCCGCAGAGCATCTGCCTCGGCAAGGAACTGCCCGCGGCGGCCTGACCGGCCCGCCCGGCGGGTAGGCTCACGACACCTCTGAGGGGGGACGATGAGCCAGCAACCGCCAGGAGCCGACCGGCTCCCCGCCCTGGCCGCGCCCGGCGGGGAGCTGGACCGGCTGGTCCGGGGCGGCGTGCGCACCGTCGGGGCCGGCGCCGTCTGGGCCGTCGGCGATGCCGGAGGGGCGCTCGGCGGCGGCGCGCACGGCGTGCTCGGGCAGGGCCCGTACGCTCGGCTCGCCCCCGGGCCGGACACCCGGTACGACCTCGCCAGCCTCACCAAGATCGTCGCCCTCTGGCCCTGCGCCGGAGTGCTCCGGCAGGCCGGGCGGCTCCCGCTCGACGAACCGCTCGGCCGCTGGTGGCCGCCCGCCTCCGGGCACCCCGTCGGCGTGGTGACGGTCCGTCAACTCCTCGCGCACACCGCCGGAATGCTCCCGCGCACCGGATTCGAGCAGCTCTACGGGCGCGACCTCGCGGCGATCCGGGCCGGGGTGGTCGCCGCCCCGCTGCACCGCGCGCCCGGCACGGCCGTCGAGTACACCGACCGCGCCGCCGTCCTGCTCGGCTACCTCGTCGAGGACCTTGGCGGCGCGCCGCTGGACGAGCTCGCCAGCCGCTGGATCTGGCGGCCGCTCGCCATGGCCGACACCCGGTACGGGCCGCTCGGCCCCGCCGACACCGCCCGCACCGCGCCCACCGAGTACGACCCGCAGGCCGGGAGCCACCTGTGCGGCGTCGTCCACGACCCCTCGGCCCGGCTGCTCGGCGGCGTCTGCGGCAACGCCGGGGCCTTCTCCACCGCCCGCGACCTCGCCCGCTTCCTCGCCGCGCTGCTCGCCCCGCCGCCCCAACTGCCCTGGGGCGAGGCCTGGATCGCCGAGTCGCTGCGCGAACAGACCGGCGGTCTCGCCCCCGCCCGCGGCCTGTCCTGGCTGCACGCCCCCGGCACCGACCCCGCCGAGGGCACCTTCGTCCACTACGGCTTCACCGGCACCGGCATCTGGATCTCCCGGCGGCTCGGCCGCTGGGCGCTGCTGCTCACCAACAAGGTCCACTACGACCGCGGCATCCAGCCGCTCACCGACCTGCGCAACGCCTACCGGCGGGCGGTCTTCGGGTAGGAGCTCTCGTGCGTCGAGTACCCGATCGGGTGGATTAGGTACGAACCGCCGGATCCGGCACGGGGGTTGCGGCAGAGTGGCCACCGCGACGGGGCACCGGCGGAGGAGGCGCGATGACGGACACCTGGCTCTCGGAACAGGACTGGCTGGCCGGGCTGCTGCGCGCCTACGTCGGCTGCAGCGTGCTGCTCACCGGCGAAGGCGGCGACGTCCTGCTGCTGAAGGCCAGTTACCGCGCCCAGTGGCAGTTCCCCGGCGGCGGGATGGACCCGGGCGAGGGCCCCGCCGAATGCGCCGCCCGCGAACTGCGCGAGGAGACCGGGCTGGTGGCCGGCGAGCTGCGGCTGCTCGTCGTCGAGTGGCGTGATCCGATCCCGGGCCAGGGCGAACACGCCCACCCCGCCGTGCAGTTCATGTTCGACGGCGGAACGGTCGCGGCCGACGCGACCATCCGGGTGCAGGCCGAGGAGATCGCCGAGTACGGGTACTTCACCCCCGCCCGGGCGGCCGCACTGCTGCACCCCTGCGCGGCGCGCCGGCTCACCCGGGCCCTGGCGGCCCGGCGCACCGGCGCCACCGCGCTGCTGCACTCCACGGGGTACGTCGGCTGACGATCCGTCAAATGCTCACGTCTGTCGAGTCCGTCAGGCCAGCGTGCTCCAGTAGTACCAGAACCGGTTGAGGATCAGCAGCGCGATCACCGCCGCCCACAGCACCGGCACCGCCCAGTGGTAGCGCGCCGCCTCCCGCACGACCGGTCGCAGCCGCGGACCCACCGGGATCACCCCCGTCCGGAGGTTGTGCAGCGTCGTGTACCAGAACAGCACCACCACCGTCGCCCACACCACCATGCAGTACGGGCACAGCGCGCCGATCCGGTACAGCGCCTCGTCGATCAGCCAGTGCACGAACACCACACCCAGCAGGGTGCCCGTGTGCAGGCCCAGCCAGAACCAGCGCCGGTAGGCGGCACCGGCCAGCAGCCCCGCCCCGACCGCCGCCAGCGCGCCGAAGGCGGCCAGCCCGAGCAGCGGGTTCGGGAAACCGAAGACCTCCGCCTGCTCGGTGCGCATCACCGAACCGCAGCTGATCACCGGATTGAGGTTGCAACTGGGGACGTAGGACGGGTTCTCCAGGATGCGGAGCTTGTCGAAGGTCAGGACGGCCGAGGCGGCCAGCCCGATCAGCCCGCCGAGGAACAGCAGCAGGGAGAACGCCCGGCCCGCGCCGACCGGCGCACGGCCGGCGTCGCCGGGGGCGGGAGGGGAGAGGTGCACAGAGGTAGCGGCGGTCATGGCAGCACACTCCGGTGGCTGGGAGGAGCCGGCCCGGCCGGGGTTCGGCCGGGCCGGTGGTGCCCTGTTTACTTCAGGCCGGCGGCCTGCTTCACCTGGGCGGTGAACTGCTCCGGCGTCACCGTGGACTGGCCGCTGAACAGCGTGATCGGCTTGCCGTCCACCTTGACCGTCGGGGTGCCCGTCACCCCGCTGCCGTTGAACGCCTCCGCGACCTTCGCCGCCCACGGCGCGTACGTCTTGTCGGTGACGGCCTTCACGAAGGCGTCCGTCTTCAGCCCGGGCACCTGGCCGGCCAGGTCGAGGATGTGGTTGACGTTGCCGAAGTCGTCCTTCCGCTCGTCGGGCTGGTTGGCGTACAGCACGTCGTGGAACTGCTTGAACTTGTCCACGCCCTCGTTCAGCGCGGCGCCCGCGGCGGCCAGCGCGGTGCGCGAGCCCTTGCCGCCGAGGGCGTTGTCCAGGAACGCCGCCAGGTGGAACTCCACCTTGACCGAGCCGTCCTCGGTCAGCTTCTTGACCGCCTCGCCGTTCGCCGCCTCGAAGTGCTTGCAGACCGGGCAGCGGAAGTCCTCGTACACCTCCATGGTGTGCGGGGCGTCGGCCTTGCCGTAGGTGATCACCGTGCCGTCCGGGCCGGAGGCGTTCGCCGGGACGACCAGCTCCGTCGGCGCGGCCGCATCGGCCGCCGCCGTCGAGTCCTTCTTGCCGGACGCCGAGTTGATCGCGACCGCCGCTCCGCCCGCGAGGGCGAGCACCGCGACGGCGGACACCGCCACGACGATCCGCTGGCGGCGCTTCGAGGCCGCCTGCTCGATGCGCTGCGCCTCCTGGATCCGCTCACGGGCACTGATGCGCTTGGCCTGCTGCTTGCTGGGGGTCTGAGCCATGGAAGGCAACTCCTGTACGCGGCGCGCGGATGCGCGCGGGAAACCGCACCGGGTGCGGCGGGATCGAGTGAACGCGGGAGTTGTGCGCGCTGCCTGCGGACGAACGTGCGCGGCGGCCCCGAAAGGCCTAGGGCGGGTCAGCAGGCAGGCGCGAGAACCGGCGGACCACGCCGGGGAGCCGGGCTCAGCACCACGTCCTCGCGGCGCGGCCGCTCGCGGTCCGACACCGGCAGCGGCACCCGCAGCACCGGCCGAACCGGAGCCGGGAGCAGCAGCAGGACCAGGGCGCGCAACGGGCGGGCCAGCGACTGGCGCAGTGCGCGCAGCGACCGGGCCAGGCCCGACAGGGCCGCGTCGCCCAGCCGCAGCCAGGCCGCGGCGGCCATCGCGATCACCAGGTGCACCAGCAGGAGCAGCACCTGGGTCGCCGCCGGGGCCAGCGGCCCCACATGGCCCAGCGGACCGGCCAGCAGCGACCCGTCCACCGAACCGCCGCCACACACCAGCAGGTTCACACCGCGCGCGGGCACGTGCTCGGACAGGATCGGCCCACAGCCGGCCTGCCCCAGGTTGAACGTCGTGTTGAGCAGCAGCTCGACCGGCACCAGCACGCTGGAGATGTGCAGCAGCCGCCGCTCCCCGCCGGCCAGCGCGGCCGCGACCAGGAAGACGACGGCGGTCGCGGCCGCCACCAGCGAGAGCGGCAGCGGGCGACCCGTGATGACCACCTGGCCCAGCGCGGACAGCGGCACGGCGAGCGCGGTGAACACCGCGGCCCGCAGGGCCCTGATCGCATGGGTGGAGGTCGTCACGTCCCGGAGTATGCCACGACGCTTACATCCGGCACGAGGGCGCGTACCCGGGGAGTGGAAGCGTTGCCCGCCGGAGGCCGTTCGTTCACCCGCCTGACGCCCGCTCAGCCGGGACCGCTTCGCCGGTCGTGCGGGTCGGGGCCGTGTGCGCCGCGCAGCCGTCCCGGGCCTGGCTCGTCCCCGTCCCGGGCCTGCTCGTTCCTGTCGCGGTCCTGGTCGTCGTCGTGCGCCCGGACCCGTAGCCTGGAAGGCGTTCCCGGCGACCCCGATGAGGGGGTGAGCGCTCATGGCGCGACCGACCACCACGGTGGGGCAGGTGCTGCTGGACCGCCTCGGCGCCCAGGCGGCGGTACTGGCCGGCCTCGACGACGCCGTCCGGGCGGACGAACCGGACGCGGTGCACCGGATGCGGGTCGCCTGCCGGCGGCTGCGCAGCGCCCTGCGGACCTTCCGGCGGCTGTTCGCCCCCGGGGCCACCGACCACCTGGTCGCCGAACTGCGCTGGCTCGCGGCCGCCCTCGGCCGCGCCCGGGACGGCGAGGTGCTCGCCGAGCGGCTGGCCGCCCAGGCCCGGGCACTGCCCGCCGCCTGCCGGCCGGAGCGGGTCGCGGCGGAGCTGGAGCGGTGGGGGCGGGTCGAGTACCGGCAGGCCTGGCCCGAGGTGCTCGCGGCCCTCGACAGCCCGCGCCGCCGCGCCCTCGCCGACGCCCTCGCCACCCTCCTCGCCGACCCCCCGCTGCGCCGCCGGGCCGGCCGTGACGCCGTCCCCGAGCTGGCCCGGATCGCCGAGCGCGAGCAGCACCGCACCGGCGAGCGCGTCCGGGCGGCCCTCGACGCCGGGGCCGGGCCCGCCGAGCAGCGCGACCGAGCCCTGCACGAGGCCCGCAAGGCCGCCAAACGCGCCCGCTACGCCGGCGAGACCGCCGCCCCGGCGGTCGGCGCGGCCGCCGAGCGGTACACGGACCGGATGAAGGCCGTCCAGGAACTGCTCGGCGAGCACCAGGACGCGGTGGTCGCCGCCGACACCCTCGCCGGGCAGGCCGCCGACAGCGGCGAGCCCTTCGGCCTCGGGGCGCTCTACGCCCGCCAGCTCACCGCCGCCGAGACGGCCCGGGCCCGGCTGCCCCAGGTGTGGGCCCGGGCGGCGGGGCGCAAGCTGCCGCGGTTCGGCTAGGCCCAACCTAGAACGGCGCCGCGTGGGCCGGGGCCGCGTCGTGGGCGGCGGCGAAGGCGTGGCGGGCGCGGCTGCCGGGTGGGGCGAGGCAGGCGAAGACGTACCGGCCCTCCTCGGGCAGGGCGAGCACGGTGTAGTCCAGGACGTCGGTGTCCAGTGCCGGGTGGCGGATGTGGAGCCGGCCGGGGCCGGGCGGGCCGGCCCGGTGGCGGTCCCACAATGCGGCGAAGGCCGGGCTGTCCGAGGACATCCGGCGGACCAGGCGGGTGAGCCCGCGATCGCCGGGGCGGTCCGCGTGGTGGGCGCGCAGCGAGGCGACGAGGTCCGCGCCGATCGAGCCGGTGGCCGCGAGGTTGCCCTGCGAGCGGTCCCCGTACGGGCAGCAGAACACCTGCCAGAGCAGGTTGCGCTCGTGGGGCGGGCGCCGTTCCGGCCAGGCCATCAGCAGGGCGGCCGGGCGGTTCCAGGCGAGGAGTTCGAAGGTCGGGCCGGTGACGAAGGCGGGCGCGGCGTCCAGAGTGTCCAGCAGCGCCAGGGTGGTGGCGGAGACGGCTGGCGGCTCGGGCGGCGCCCCGGCCGGTACGCGGTGCCGGGCGGCCAGCCGGTGCAGGTAGGCGCGCTCCGCCCCGGCCAGTTGCAGGGCCTCGGCGATGCCGTCGAGGACCGGGCCGGTGGGCACCCGCTGGCGGCCCTGTTCCAGCCGGGCGTAGTAGTCGGCGGAGATGCCCGCGCGGGCCGCCACCTCCTCGCGGCGCAGCCCGGGCGTCCGGCGGCGCCCGGCCGGGGGCAGGCCCGCCTCGGCGGGCGCGAGGCGGGCGCGGCGGGCGCGCAGGAACGCGCCCAGCGGGGTCTCGGGCATGCGGTCACGCTGCCACAGCCGGGCGGGGTTAGCCAGGACCTGGCCGTCCCTGGCTGGCCCGTCCCCGGTCGGCTGGTCCCTGGTCGGCCCGTCCCCGGGAAGGGCTGGCCGCTGGTGGCCCGGGCGGGGCGCCGGGAGGCTCGCCGCATGGGACTTCTCGACGACAAGGTCACGATCGTCACCGGGGCCGGGCGCGGCATCGGTGCAGCCGCCGCCCGGCTGTTCGCCCGGGAGGGCGCGCTGCTGGTGCTGGCCGCCCGCTCCGCCGCCGAGGTGGAGGCGCTGGCCGCCGAGCTGCGGGCCGGCGGGGCTCGGGCGGTGGCCGTCTCCGCCGACCTGACCACCGCGGAGGGCGCCGAGCGGACGGTCGAGGCGGCGCTCACGACGTACGGCCGGCTGGACGCGGCCTTCGACAACGCGGGCTCCGGCCTGTCGCCGGCCCCGCTCGCCGAGCGCTCCGAGGCCGAGTGGGACGACACCCATGCGCTCAACCTGCGCGGCAGCTGGCTCTGCCTGCGGGCCCAGCTGCGGGCGATGGCGGCGGGCGGTCGGGGCGGCGCGGTGGTGCTCAACTCCGGGGTGGGCGCGCTGGTCGGCGGCTTCGGGGACGGCGTCCAGCAGGCCGCCAAGCACGGCCTGACCGGTCTGGTGAAGGCGGCCACCGCCGACTACGCCCGGCACGGCATCCGGGTCAACGCCGTCGCGCCCGGCGTGGTGCGGACGCCCTCGACGGAGCAGTTCTTCGCGTCCGGCCCGGAGTTCGACGCCCTGGTGGTCCGCTCCACCCCGCTGGGCCGGGCGGGCTCGGACACCGAGATCGCGGAGGCGGCGGCCTGGCTGCTGAGCGACCGGGCGTCGTACGTGGCCGGGGTGACCCTGCCGGTGGACGGCGGGATCACCGCGACCCGGCGGTTCGACTGAGTGCGGGCCCGGTCGACCAGGAGCCTGGCTGGTTGGGGCGGGTCCGGCGGCACCGTACGGGGGTCGGTGCCGTCGGGCCTACTCCGGCGCCGGTTCCAGCCCGGCCGACCGGGCGGCGGTGCGGAGCAGGGCGCGGAGCATGGGGGTGGTGAGGCGGCCGGTGTTGGTGTTGCGCGGGCTCACGTGGTAGCAGCCGTACAACTGGAGGGCAGGGCCGCCGTCGGTGGCGGGGAGGACGGCCAGGGCGCCGTGGCCGAAGGCGGGGCGGGGCCGGGGGACCTGCCAGCCGGCCTGCGCGAGGGCGGGCAGGAGGGCCTGCCAGGCGAAGCCGCCGAGGGCGACGACGGTCCGTACGGTGGGGCGCAGCAACTGGAGTTCGCGGGTGATCCAGGGGCGGCAGGTGTCGCGTTCGGCGGTGCTGGGCTTGTTGTCGGGCGGGGCGCAGCGGACCGGGTCGGTGATGCGGACGCCGTGCAGGTGCAGGCCGTCGCCGTACCGGACGGACTCGGGGCGGTTGGCGAGCCCGAGGTCGTAGAGCGCCGCGTAGAGCAGGTCGCCGGACGGGTCGCCGGTGAAGATCCGGCCGGTGCGGTTGGCGCCGTGGGCGGCGGGGGCGAGGCCGACCAGGACGAGCGGGGCGTCGGGCGGGCCGAAGCCGGGGATCGGGCGGGCCCAGTAGTCCCAGTCCAGGTAGGCGCGGCGCTTGGTGCGGGCGGTCTCCTCGCGCCACTGGACCAGGCGTGGGCAGGCCCGGCAGCCGGTGACGACGCGGTCCAGCGCGGTGAGCGAGGTGGTGCGGGCGGCGGCCTCGGCGGGGTGGCGGGGGTGGCCGGGGTCGTCGGCGGCGGACTGCGGCATGGCCACGATCCTAGGTCCTGTCCGGCCGCACCCGCTGGGCGGTCTGGACGGCGGCCTGGTTGAACCGCCGGGTGACGGTGGCCCGTCGACCGGGTTGGGCCCGGTGATCGGGGCGGTGGCGAGAAGGTCCGGTGGGACCGGGAGGCAGCAATGGTGGAGAACGGGTACGCGGGTCCGTCTCGACGGCAGGTCCTGACGGCCGGCGCGCTGGCCGGCGCGACGGTGCTGAGTTCCGGCATGTGGGCGACCGAGGCGTCGGCGGCGGCACCGCCGGCGATCTTCTACTCGCCGCACCAGGACGACGAGGCGTTGGGCCTGGCCGGGGCGATCCTGGAGCACAAGGCGGCCAGCCGGCCGGTGTACCTCGTGCTGGTGACACGGGGAGAGAACGACGGGCTGGCGAAGCTGATGAACACCGATCCCTGCCCGCTGACCACAGGCTCGGACCGGCACCCCTGCGCGGCCGGCGGCCACCACGGGGTGAACTGGCCGACCGACGGCAGCAGCAAGATCGTCCCTTGCCGGACGGCCGAGTTCATGGCCTCTGCCGCCACCCTCGGGGTCGACAAGGTGATCAACCTGAAGATCGTCGACTCCCCCTACGGGGGGCCCGATGCCTTCGCCCGGTTCGTCGCCACGGTCAAGTCGAAGATCGCGTCCATCGCGCGGCAGTACCCGGGCGCCTCGCACAAGTTCACCGCGGGCTGGCTGGAGATCACCGACACCCACAAGGCGATCGCCGACGCGGCCGTGCAACTGGCCCGCGAGGGCAAGCTCACCGACGTGCGCTTCAATTTCGTCTACGCCTACGACCAGCCGCTCGGCTCCCGTGCGAACGGTGCCGCCTACGTGCTGGACATCCCTGCCGCGCACATGGCGACCAAGCGCAACGCCATCTACTGCTACAACACCTGGGCCCCGTCCCGGAACCTCTACGCGCTCGGCTACCACAGCGTCCCGAACAAGCTGGAGTCCGCGCACAACGACCCGCACGAGTACGTCTTCACCCTCCCCAACAACTCGTACCAGTTCGGGAGCATCACGGCCCCGCACCCGGAGTGGTCGTAACAGAACAGGGCCGGGGTCGGGCTGTCGGCGGACGGCCCGACCCGGACTCCCGCTCAACCCCGCGGGACGAACCGGTCACCACCGCCCCACCGATCCCCGAGCGGGTGATCGTCTCGTAGCGACGTTCGAGGCCGGACAACCCCCGACCCCCACCACAGGACCTGACAAAGCCCTCCTAGGGCTCGCGCTGGGCTCGCACCGGGCCCGCATCGGCCGTGCACCGAGCTCGTGCCGGGCCCGTATCGGCCCTGCGCCGGCCTGGCCGGGCAGGCGTAGCGTGGAATCAGCTGCTCCGGCGGCCCCCGGCTGGGCCGGGTCGGCGACGGCCGGGGCTGGCTGGTGCGCGAGGAGGCCTCGCCGAGGCCGCAAGGAGGCCGCGATGATCGTCGATGCGGTGCTGGGTGCCATCGGGGGGCTGGTCGGGCTGGGGGCGATCTGGGCGGGCCTGAGCGTCCGGGTCGTCCAGCAGTTCCAGAAGGGAGTGGTGTTCCGCTTCGGCCGGGTGCGCCGGGAGGTGCGCGAGCCCGGGCTGGTGGGGCTGCTGCCGATCGCGGACAAGCTGCGCAAGGTGAACGTGCAGATCGTGACGATGCCGATCCCGGCACAGGAGGGCATCACCCGGGACAACGTGACCGTCCGGGTGGACGCGGTGGTGTACTTCCGGGTCGAGGACCCGGTGAAGGCGATCGTCAACGTGCAGGACTACAACTTCGCGATCTCCCAGGTGGCGCAGACCTCGCTGCGCTCGATCATCGGCAAGAGCGAGCTGGACGACCTGCTGGCCAACCGCGAACCGATCAACCAGGGGCTGGAGTTGATGATCGACAGCCCGGCGCTGGGCTGGGGCATCGAGATCGACCGGGTGGAGATCAAGGACGTCGCGCTGCCGGAGTCGATGAAGCGCTCGATCGCGCGGCAGGCGGAGGCCGAGCGGGAGCGGCGGGCGCGGATCATCACGGCGGACGGTGAGTTCCAGGCCTCGGCCCGGTTGTCGGAGGCGGCGGCGGTGATGAGCGCGACCCCGGCGGCGCTCCAACTGCGGCTGCTGCAGACGGTGGTGGAGGTGGCGGCGGAGAAGAACTCTACGCTGGTGCTGCCCTTCCCGGTGGAGCTGCTGCGCTTCCTGGACAGCGCGACGGACAACCAGCAGCGGGCCGCGGTGAATGCCGCGGCGGCAGCGGCGAAGGCCACCGAACGGGCCGCCGTGGAGCGGGAGGAGGCGGCGAAGGCGGAGGTCGAGCAGGACAGCTCGAAGCACGAACTCCCGCCGCTGGAGGAATTGTTGGACCAGTCGCCGGTGCCGGACGCGGACGCGCCGGGCGGGCGCGCGGAGCCGGACCAGGCGGCCTGACCGGCGCCCGGTGGCGGCCTCCGCGGGCCCGGACCAGGATGGACAGGGGGGCGGGAAGCCAGGCCAGGAGGCGGGATCATGACCAGAGCCAGCGACATCATGCACCCGGGCGCGGAGTGCATCCGCGAGCACGAGACGCTCGCCGCCGCCGCCCGGATCATGCGGGAACGGCACGTCGGCGCGCTGCCCATCTGCGGGGAGGACGACAAACTGCTGGGCATCGTGACCGACCGCGACATCGTGCTGCGCTGCGTCGCCGAGGGCCGGGACCCGGCCGGGGTGACGGCGGGCGAGCTGGCCCTGGGCCGGCCGATGACGGTGGAGGCGGACGAGGACGCGGAGCAGGTGCTACGGGTGATGGAGCAGTACCGGGTGCGCCGGCTGCCGGTGATCAACCACCCGGAGCACAAGCTGGTCGGGATGATCAGCGAGGCGGACATCGCGCGCGGGCTGCCGCAGGCCCGGGTCGCGGAGTTCGTGTCGGCGGTCTGCGCGGAGGAGGCGCCCACGGAGGAGGCGGCCAAGGCCGGGGCCTGACGGCGGCGGATCGATCCGGGCGGTAACTTTGGTTGTCATGGGACGAATCGTTAACTATGGTTGTCGCATGACATCGATCGAGATCACCCCCGAGGAGCGGTCCGAGCTGGCCAGGGCGCTCGGTGACGCCCTGAACCCCCTTGCCAGGGCTGTTCGCTCGCGAGAGACCGGGCTGCCCGAGGACCGGATGTGGAACGCGGACCCGGCCGAGGTCGCGCTCTCCGTCCTCGCCACCTGGAAGGTGGTGGACATGGAGGTCAAGCGGCTGACCGCGATCGCGGCGGCGACCGCGGGCTCCTACGGCGCGAGCTACGAGCAACTGGGCGCGGCCTGGGGCATCACCCGGCAGGGTGCCCGGAAGAAGTGGCCGGAGGCCCGCCCGGCGGCGCCGCACGGCATGCTCGAACTGTTCGGCGGAACAGCCGAGTTGGAGCAGGAGGCGGAATCCGGCGACTGGCGCTGGGCGGGCGTCGGCGCCGACGGCGCGCGCGGCGCGGCCGACCGCGGCTACCCGACGAAGGAGGAGGCCGCGGCCCGCGCCGGGGCCTTCCTCGGCGAGCACGCCGCGTCCTAGGAACGCTCCCGAAGCGCCCGGGCGATCAGTTCCGCCAGGTGCAGGGCCTGGCGGCCCTGGGCGAGTTGGGCGATCTGGGTGCGGCAGCTGAAGCCGTCGGCCAGGACCACCGTGCCGGGGTCGGCGGCCCGGACCTCGGGGAGCAGGACGCGCTCGGCGATCGCCTCGGACACCTCGAAGTGGCCCCGTTCGAAGCCGAAGTTGCCGGCCAGGCCACAGCAGCCGGAGTCCAGCACCCGGTTGTGCAGGCCGAGCCGGGCCTCGACCCGGCGGTCGGCGGCGCTGCCGAGGACGGCGTGCTGGTGGCAGTGGGTCTGGGTGACGGCGTCCAGTGGGACCTGGGGGAGCGGGGCGTCGGGGGCGTACTGGTCGAGGAACTCGGCGAAGGTGCGGGTGCGTTCGGCGAGCGGGCGGCCGTCCGGGCCGAGCAGCCGGGGCAGGTCCTCGCGCAGGGCGGCGGTGCAGCTCGGGTCCATCCCGACCACCGGGGTGTCGGCGGGCAGCCCGGTGTCGTCCAGTGTCCGCAGGCTGCGCCGCAACACCCGGCGGGCGGTGCCGAGTTGGCCGGTGGAGTACCAGGTCAGGCCGCAGCAGACCGGGCCGGCGGGCAGCCGCACGTCGAAGCCCAGGTGCTCCAGCACCTCGACGGCGGAGCGCAGCACGTTCGGCTGGAGGTGGTCGGAGAAGGTGTCCGGCCACAGCAGCACCGGCCGTGCCCCCGCCGGGGCCGGGTGCGCGGCGCGGTGGCGGCGGTACCAGCGGGTGAAGGTCTCCGGCGGGAGGACCGGCAGCACCCGGCGCCGGTCGATCCCGCCGAGCAGCTTGAGCAGCCCGGCGGCCGGGGAGCGGGCGAGGGTGTTGGCGGCGCCGGGGGCGAGGGCGGCGGCCCGCAGCCAGAGCGGCAGCCAGCCCATCGAGTAGTGGGCGAGCGGTCGCGGGCGGTGCCGGTAGTGCTGGTGGAGGAACTCGGCCTTGTAGGTCGCCATGTCGACATGGACCGGGCAGTCGCTCGCGCAGCCCTTGCAGCTCAGGCAGAGGTCCAGGGCCTCCCGGACCTCCGTCGAGCGCCAGCCGTCGGCGATCGCCGCGCCGCCCTGGCGGCCGGGAGGTGCCGCCATGCCGCGCAGCATCTCGGCCAGCAGCCGGGCCCGGCCCCGGGTGGAGTGCCGCTCCTCGCCGGTGGCCATGTAGCTGGGGCACATCACCCCGGTGTTCGGGTCCACGCACTTGGCGACGCCGACGCAGCGGTGCACGGCCTTGGCCAGGCTGCCGCCGTCCTGCTCGTACGGGAGGGCGAGCGGCAGCGGGCGGCGCGGGGCGGTGACGAAGCGCAGGTCGGCGTCGAGCGGGCGCGGGTCGACCAGCGCCCCCGGGTTGAGCAGGTGCTCGGGATCCCAGATCCGTTTGAACTCGCCGAACAGGGCGATCACTTCGGGCGAGTACATCCGGGGCAGCAGCTCGCCGCGGGCCTGCCCGTCGCCGTGCTCGCCGGAGAGCGACCCGCCGTAGGAGACCACCAGGTCGGCGGCCTGCTCCAGGAACTCCCGGAAGACCAGCACCCCGGCGGGCTCGTCCAGCGGGAAGTCGATCCGCAGGTGCACGCAGCCGTCGCCGAAGTGCCCGTACGGCACGCCGCGCAGGCTGTGCCGGCGCAGCAGGGCGCGCAGGTCCCGCAGGTAGTCGCCGAGGCGCTCGGGCGGGACGGCGGAGTCCTCCCAGCCGGGCCAGGCCTCGCCGCCGCCGGGCAGCCGGGTGACGATGCCGGCGCCCGACTCCCGGACGGCCCAGAGCTGGCGCTGCTCGGCCGGGTCGGTGACGAGGGCGACGGAGGCGGAGCGCTCGCGGCGCACCGCGTCGGCGAGCCGGCGGGCCGCCTGGTAGGCCTCGACCGGGGTGGCGCCGCCGGTCTCCAGGAAGAGCCAGCACTCGCCCGCGGGCAGCCGGTCCAGCGCGGGCGGGCGGGGGCCGGCGGCGAGCAGTGCGGCGATCAGGTCGGCGGACATGCCCTCGGCGGTGAGCGGCCCCAGCGGCAGCAGCGCGGGGACGGCGTCGGCGGCGGCGCCCTCGTCGGGGTAGCCGGCCACCACCAGGGCGCGCGCGGGCGGCTCCTCGACCAGCCGGACGGTCGCGCCGAGCAGTAGCGCGCAGGTGCCCTCGGTGCCGGTGAGCGCGCGGGCCAGGTCGTGGCCGTGCTCGGGCAGCAGGGCGTCCAGCGGGTAGCCGGAGGTGCGGCGGGGCAGCGCGGGCAGGCCCTGGCGGATGGTGGCGAGGTTGCGGTCGGTGAACTCCTGGAGCTGCCGGTGGAGTTCGCCGGGCCGCCCGGGCAGGGCGCGGAGCGCGGCGCGATCCTGCGGGGTGAGCCGGCCGCCCACGGTCAGCTCGGTGCCGTCCGCGAGCAGCAGGTCCAGCCGCTCGACGTTGTCCGAGGTGCGTCCCCAGGCGAGCGAGTGCGAGCCGCAGGAGTCGTTGCCGATCATGCCGCCGAGGGTGCAGCGGCTGTGCGTGGACGGGTCGGGGCCGAAGCGCAGCCCGTACGGCCGGGCGGCGCGCTGGAGGTCGTCCAGCACGGTGCCCGGCTGGACCCGGGCGGTGCGGGCCTGCGGGTCGACGTCCAGGACGGCGCCGAGGTGGCGGCGGAAGTCCAGCACCACCGCGCCCGGGCCGATCGCCTGCCCGCCGATGCTGGTGCCCGCCCCGCGCGGCACCACCGGCACGCCGTACTGACGGCAGAGCGCGACGGCGGTGCGGACGTCGTCGAGGTCGGCGGGTTTGACCACGCCGAGCGGCAGCTGCCGGTAGTTGGACGCGTCGTGGCTGTAGACGGTCCGCTCGGCGGTGCCGAAGCGGACCTCCCCGCGCAGTACGGCGGCCAGTTCGCGGGCCAGCTCGGCCCCGGGGGCTGCGGACGGACGGCTCACCAGGGACCTCCGGGCGGGTGCGGCGACGGCTCCGGCCGATCATGGCAGCCGCGCGCCCGCAGGGGTACCGGCCACGACCGGGGTACCGCCGATGGGGTGTCGGCCGGCGGCCGACCGGACAGGACCTCGGCCCCGCCGCCTGCGGAGGCGGGGCCGCGCACGTGCGGAGTCCGGTCACCGCCGCCCGGTGAGCGTGCCGCGGGCGATGTGGGAGAGCTTGGCCATCTCGAACGCCGGGTAGGCGCCGCCGGCCAGCAGCGAGAACTTGATCCCCTCGCGGCCGCCGGGCCGGCGGTGGCCGGGCGGCTGGAAGCGCCGGTGGTGCTCGGCGGCCCGGTGGAAGAATTGCGGCCGCTCGGCGCGGGTGACGCACCCGGCCAGGTCGAAGACGAACAGGTAGTGCCGGATCATCCGGACGAACAGCGCGTCCCGCACCGCGTACAGGTGCGGCTGGTCCTCCAGCAGCGCGAAGCTGCGCTCGTACTGGTCGAAGAGGTCGAACACGCCGCTGCCCGGGGAGGCGGTGGGGTGGACGGTCTCCCGGCGGCGCAGCTGCACGCACTCGCGCGCCAGCACGGCGACCCGGCGGGCGCCGAGCAGCGCCGCGTGCACCACCGGGATCTCCTCGTACCGGCCGTCGGGGAAGGCCAGCCGCAGCTCCTCCCAGTGGCCGCGGCGGATCAGCCGGTCCCAGACCAGCGGCGGCGCGCCGAACAGGGCGGGCTGGTCGAAGGGCTCGAACACCTCGGGGCCGGCCTCGGCGAGCAGTGCCTCCGCCCCGCCCGGCCAGTCCCGGTCGTTGTGCCGGCGGGAGTGGCCGAACAGCAGCAGGTCCACCGGGCCGGTCTGCCCGAGCCGGTCGGCGAGGGTCTGCAGCGCGTCCTGGGGCAGCTGGTGGTCGGCGTCCAGGAACAGCAGGTACTCGCCGGCGGCCCGCGCCGCCCCCGCGTTCCGGCTCACCCCGACCCCGACCGCCGCGTTGAGGTGCAGGACCGACAGCCGCGGGTGCCGGGCCGCGTACGCGTCGGCGAGCTCGCCCGCGGCGTCGGGGGAGCGGTCGGCGACCATGATCACCTCGACGTCCTGGAGGGACTGTGCGAACAGCGAGTCCAGGCAGTCCGCGAGCTGTTTGTGCTGGTCGTAGGCGGGGAGCACGACGCTGATGAGGGGTGAGGGCATGACGCCGGAGCGTAAGAGGACGCGCTGACCGTGGCAAAGCCCTGACGGTGCGTAATACCGAGCAATCCCCGCCAAATCGTACGACCGTACGCCATATCTTCACGCGGCCTGCCGGACGCGTCCACGACAGCCGGAACGCGCGGGGCCCGCGACGCGTGGTGCGTCGCGGGCCCGGGGTGCGCCGAGGCTTGGCAGCTTCGGTTTAGTACCAGTGGTGGTTCTGCCAGAACGACCAGGCGGCGCAGGGGCTGCCGTAGCGGGAGTTCATGTAGTCCAGGCCCCACTTGATCTGGGTGGCCGGGTTGGTGCGCCAGTCGGAGCCGGCCGAGGCCATCTTGCTGCCGGGCAGCGCCTGGACCAGGCCGTACGCGCCGGAGGAGGCGTTGACGGCGAGGTGGTTCCAGCTGCTCTCGCGGGACACGATGTTGCTGAAGCACTGGAGCTGGCCGGCCGGGACGAGCTGCGCGGCGATCTGCTGCGGGCTGCCGGTGAGGGCCGGGGCGCTGGTGAGGTCCTGGCGCGCCTGGGAGCGGGAGGCGGCGGCGTCCGCGTCGGCCTTGGCCTTGGCGTCCGCCTGGGCCTTCGCGTCGGCCTCGGCCTGCGCCTGGGCGGCGGACTCCGCCTCGGCCTGGGCCTGCGCCTGGGCCTGGGCCTGGGCGTCCTGAGCGGCCTGGTCGGCGGCGGCAGCGGCAGCGGTGTCAGCCTGGGCCTGGTCGGCGGCCGCCTTGTCGTCCACCGTGACGGCGGCCGCGGGGGCGGCGGCCTCGGTGGTGTTCCCGGCCTGCGGGAGGGCGAGGGCGGCGGTGGCGGCGCTCGCGACGACGAGGGTGGCGATGCCGGTGATCAGGGAGTTGCGGCGGGCATGGCTGAGCTGCATGAAGCGGACAATCCTTTTCCGTCGGGGGCCGTGCCGGTGGCACCGGGTGCGGGGCATCGCACGGGCGCCCGGGTGAGCGGAGCCCGCGCGGCCGTCCGGGACGGCCGTGGCGCCCCGGCGGAAGCGGCGGGGCGGGTCGGCTGCGCGGCGGACGGGGCCGGCTGCGCTGCCTGGCGACGGGCCATTCTTCGCAGGGCCGGGGACGGGTGGCAAAGGCAGGTGCCACTACGGCGGGTAGTAGCCGCAGGGTGGCTGCGGCGAGACACGGTGATGGGTTTGGGAGAATTTGTCCGACTTGCGTATTTGTAGGTCGAAGGTCGGTGGCGCGAGCGGAATGCGTGGGTGTGAGGTGCGGTGGCCTGCGTTCTTCGAGGCATTCCGGGCAGCCCGACGCGGGACGGGAGCCCGTGCCGGGGGGTCGGCCGGCGCCCGGGCCGTAGCCGTCCACTATCGGGGGCAGTAGACGGCGAACCCCGTGTGGGCGGCCTCACACCTCCGGCCGACCGGGATCGGCGCAGGGTGACCGGCCGGTCACCGCTTCAGGGGGTCGTGTGCGAGTTTCCGGCGGCGGGCCGGGAGCCCGGCTCCGTCGCCGATTCCTGCTCCTGCTCCTGCTCGTCCGCCGGGGCCGCGTCGCGGACCGGGTCGAGGGCCAGGTCCCGGGCCAGCAGGGTGGCGCCCGCGACGGCCCCCGGCATGGCGAGCACCGTCACCAGCGGAACCAGGAAGGCCAGGATCAGCGGCGTGCCGAAGCCCAGCGCCAGCCCGAGCCGGGCGCGCAGCAGCCGGATCCGCTCACGCTGCGGCACCCCGCGCCGCTGGAGGGCGACGGCGACGAGCTCGACGGTCAGGAAGAAGCCGGACACCAGGAAGCCAAGCGCCGGCACCACCGTCTGCCCGATCACCGGGATGAAGCCGCAGGCGAACAGCACCACGCCGAACGCGGCCACCCGCACCAGGACAGAGGCGCTGTCCCGTACCGCGATCACCAGTTCGCGCCACAGCGGCGACTCCGGCGGGGTGGGCGCACCACCCTCGGTCTCGTCGACCTTCGCGGACAACGCCTCGTAGAAGGGCTGCCCGACCAGCAGCGTGACGGCGGTGAAGGTGAGCAGCGAGAGCAACAGGCCGCCGCCGAAGGCGATCGCGGCGAGCGCGTCGCGCAGCAGGCCCTGCCAGGGCGAGCTCCAGTGGTCGGCGAACGGGGTGGCCCAGTCGGCGAGGTCCTTCGACCAGCCGCCGAGGAAGACGAGCGCGACGGCGTACCCGGCCAGGGTGAGCAACGCGGGCAGCATGCCGAAGCCCCACCAGCGGCCGTGCCGGCCCACCCACTTCTGGCCCCCGACCAGGTACTTCATCCCCGCCACAAGATCTCGCATGGGCGATCACCTTAGGGCATGTCTGACAATTCCCGCCGGGCGTGATCCGACGCGAATTGTCAGACATGCCCTGGCTTCCCCGTCCGGAACCCCGCATTGCCGTGTTCCTGCCAGTTTCGACCGGCAGGGTCGGGCCCCTCCTGTCGCGACGCCTGTGGGGCCACCCTCGGTGCTCCCCGACCTGTCAGTGGAGGAGTCTGATGAAGCGTCAATTCGGAAGATTCATCGTGTTGTTGGCCGCCCTGGTGCTCGGCGCCGGCGCGCTCGTGCTGCCCGCCGCCGCCTCGCCCGCACCCTCGGCGCCGTCGCCGGGCGTGGTCGGCGGCACGCGGGCGGCGCAGGGCGAGTTCCCGTTCGTGGTGCGGCTCTCGATGGGCTGCGGCGGCGCGCTCTACACCCCGCAGATCGTGCTCACCGCCGCCCACTGCGTCAACGGCACCGGCGCCGACACCAGCATCACCGCGACCGCCGGCGCGGTCGACCTGCGCAGCGGCAGCGCGGTCAAGGTCCGCTCGACGTACGTGTACCAGGCGCCCGGCTTCTCCGGTGCGGAGAGCGGCGACGACTGGGCGCTGATCAAGCTGGCCGCGCCGGTCGGCGGCAGCCAGGTGAGCACGCTGCCGACCACCGACTCCACCGCCTACGACAGCGGCACCTTCACCATCATGGGCTGGGGCGCCGCGACCGAGGGCGGCGCGCAGCAGCGCTACCTGCTCAAGGCCACCGTGCCGTTCGTCGACGACGCCGCCTGCGCCAACGCCTACCCGGGCCTGAACAGCGCGGCCTCACTCTGCGCGGGCTACGTCGACCAGGGCGGCGTCGACACCTGCCAGGGCGACTCCGGCGGGCCGATGGTCCACCGGGACGCGGCCGGCCGCTGGGTCCAGGTCGGCATCGTCAGCTGGGGCAACGGCTGCGCCCGGCCCGGCTACCCGGGCGTCTACACCAAGGTCAGCACCTACGCGGCCGACATCGCCTCGGCGGCGGCCGGGCTCTGACGCCGACCGCCGGAGAGCCGGAGAGCCGAAGCGCCGAAGAGCCGGAGAGCCGGAGAGCCGAAGCGCCGAAGAGTCGAAGAGCCGGAGAGCCGGAGAGCCGAAGCGCCGAAGAGTCGAAGAGCCGGAGCGCCCGGAGAATCCCCACCGGGCGCTCCGGCGCGTCTGCCGTCAGCCGTCAGCCGTCAGCCGTCAGCCGTCAGCCGTCAGCCGTCCGCCGGGGGCCGGTGCGCCGTCGAGCCGCCCAGCCAGGCCCGGGCCCGGCGCCGCTCGTAGGCGATCCGGCCGGTGGCGTCCGGCGGCAGCCGGGAGAGGACGGCGGCCGCGGCCTCGTGGCGCCCGGCCCGGGCGTACGCCCCGGCGAGGCGGCCGGCGACCAGGGCGTGGTCGTGCGGGTGGGCGGCCTGGTCCAGGCGCCCCAGGGCGGCGCCCAGGTGGGCCACCGCCGCGTGCGCGTGGGCGGTGCGGCCGGTGCGGACGGCGAGGTCCCGGTGGCAGGTGCCGTGGGCGACGCCCAGCACCAGGGCCGCTCGGGCGGCCCCGGGCACCGGCTCGCCGGCCCGCAGGGCGGCCTCGGTCAGCCGTTCGGCGTCCGCCATCGCCCGCCACGTCTCGGGCGCCGCGCCGGCCAGCGCGTGGGCGTGCGCCTGGGCGAGGGCGGCCCAGGCCCGCAGGCCGGGCAGGGTGCGGGCGGTGGCGTGGGCGGCCTCGGCCAGGGCGAGCGCGGTGGCCGGGTCGCCGCTCCACCAGTGCAGGGTGCTCTGCCGGGCGAGCAGGGCGGCCGCGGTCGGCTGGTCGTCGGCGGCGCGGGCCCATTCCAGTCCGGCCGCGTACCAGCCGAGCGCGCGGGTGCGGCGGTCCCCCTCGAAGTGGGCCCAGCCCGCGAGTTCGGCGTAGCGGGCGGCGAGCGAGCGGACGGCGGGGGCGGTTTCGCGCGGGGCGGCGTGCTGCCAGGCGGCCAGGGTGCGGGCGTGGTGTTCGAGGACGGTGGCCAGCTGTTCGCCGCCGGTGTGGGCGGCGGCCGCGCGGTAGACGTCGAGCAGGTGGCCGAGCACGGCGAAGGTGGCGGCGTCCGGTCGGCTCGTCGGGGGCCCGGTGCCGCTCTCGCCGAGGGGCGGCAGGGCGGGGGCGGCGAGTTCGCCGAGGTGCTCCCGCTCCTGCCGGACGGGCTGCCACAGGGCGGCCAACTCGCCTCCGGTGAGCAGGAGTTCGTCGGCCCGGGCGGGGAGCCCCGGCGGTGGCCAGCGGCGGGCGTTCTCCACTCGGCTGATCAGTGAGTTGTGGTAGCCGAGCAGGCGGCCGAGTTCGGCCTGGCTGAGTCCGCGGGCCTCGCGCCAGTGGCGCAGCCGGTGGCCGAAGCGCAGGCGCGCGGACGCGGGGGCGGGGAGGGGTGGCAAGGGGTCTCCCGGGGGGTGGGGGAGCGCTCGTGGGGGAGCGCCATGCCCAGGTATCCCCCTTGACGTGCCATTGTCAAACTGTGGTTCGTGTCCAGCGCACGGCACCGGGCCCGGGAGCCTCCGCAACGGCTCCCGGGCCCGGCACTGTCGCGCGGCGCGGACGGGTCAGGACCCCGCCGCCACCGCGGCCCGCCGCCGTCGGCCCACCACGGCCGAGGCCGCGAGCACGATCGCCGCGGCGACCAGCGACAGGTACATCTGCTTGCGCCCGTCGGCGTCGGTGAACATGTACGCCACCACGAACCCGATCATGCCGATGGCCGTCCAGGTCAGGTAGGGGTACAGCCACATGCGGACGGTCAGCCGCTCGGGAGCCTCCCGCTCGATGATCCGGCGCATCCGCAGCTGGGAGAAGCAGATCACCAGCCAGACGAACAGCGCAACCGCGCCGGAGGAGTTGAGCAGGAACGCGAACACCGTGTCCGGCGAGGTGTAGTTGAAGAACACCGCGACGAAGCCGAAGACCACCGAGGACAGGATGGCCACCCGCGGCACGCCCCGCTTGGTCACGGTCGCGAAGGCCTTGGGCGCGTCCCCGCGCTGGCCGAGCGAGAAGGCCATCCGGGAGGCCGTGTACATCCCGGAGTTGAGGCAGGACAGCACGGCCGTCAGCACGATCACGTTCATCACCTGGCCGGCGCCCGGGATGCCCACGTGCTCCAGCACCGCCACGTACGGGCTGCCCTTGACGGCGTCCGAGTCCCACGGCAGCAGGGTGACCACGAGCAGGATCGAGCCCAGGTAGAAGATCCCGATGCGCCAGATCACGCTGTTGGTGGCCTTGTTGATCGCGCGCTCCGGGTCCTCCGACTCGCCCGCGGCCAGGGTGACGATCTCGCTGCCCATGAAGGCGAAGACCACCGTGAGCATGCCGGTGAACACCGCGCCCACGCCGTGCGGCAGGAAGCCGCCGTGGCCGGTCAGATTGCTGGTGCCGACCGCGTGGGTGCCGGGCAGCACGCCGAAGACGGCGAGCGTGGCGATCACCAGGAATGCGGCGATCGCCACCACCTTGATCCCGGCGAACCAGAACTCGAACTCGCCGTAGGAGGCGACCGAGAACAGGTTGGTGGCGGTCAGCACCGCCATCACGAGCAGCGCGAACGCCCACTGCGGCACGCCGGGCATCCAGGCGTTGAGGATCTTCGCGCCGGCGGTGGCCTCCACCGCGAGCACCACGACCCAGAAGAACCAGTAGAGCCAGCCGATGGTGAACCCGGCCCAGCGGCCGAGCGCGCGGTCCGCGTACGCCGAGAACGAGCCGCTCTGCGGGTCGGCCGCCGCCATCTCGCCGAGCATCCGCATCACCAGCACGACCAGCACACCGGCCAGCGTGTAGGAGAGCAGGATACCCGGCCCGGTGGAGGCGATGCCCGCGCCGGAGCCGACGAACAGGCCGGCGCCGATCACCCCGCCGATGGCGATCATCGACAGGTGGCGGTTCTTGAGCCCCGCCTTCAGGTGGCCCTCGCCGCCGTGCCCGGGCGGCCCGGCCTGCTGGGGGACCTGGGCGGCTGCCGCAGGCCTGGTGGTGTCCGCACTCATCAGATGAGCCCTGTGCCTTTCCAGCGCGCGGCGCGACCCTCGGCTCGTTGCGCCGGAGGGTGGGGGACGGACCCGCGCATTGCGGTGCAACCTAACTTCTACGGCCGAGTATCGGAACAGAGCATCCGTAAATGTTCGGTAACCGGACACAAAAAGCCAGGTCAGAGCGGGTGGAAAAGGGGTGCGAAAAGCTCAAATCTGACGCACCGCCAATGCGTCGGCGGCGCTCGGGGCCCGGTCGGAGCCCTGTCGCGGCTCACGGCCCGCGCAGGTCCAGCACGGTGATCCGCGCCGCGTCCGCGGGCCGGCCGGTCAGCCGCGCCGCCAGGATCCGGGGGATGTCGCCCTCCTGCGAGTACCCGGGAACCACCTCGACCTCGGCCCGCCGCACGCCGGCCTCGCCCCGCACCGCGTACACCACCCGGTACACGGTCCGCTCCGGCGGCGGCGGTGCGCCCTGCCCACGGCTCCGGACGGTCATCGGCATCGACCTCCTCGGCTCATTGTCGGCCCGGTGTGGCCGATCGGGGCAAACCCAGGCACAGTGGGATTCTCGGCACGCTCCGGGAAGGAGCGACCCCCATGCAGACCACCTGGAAGGGGACGATCAGCTTCGGGCTGGTCAGCATCCCCGTCCACCTCTACTCGGCCACCCAGGAGCACGACGTCCCGCTGCACCAGGTGCACGCCAAGGACGGCGGACGGGTGCGGATGAAGCGGTACTGCGAGCGGGAGGAGAAGGAGGTCCCGTACGCGGAGATCGCCAAGGGCTACGAGTCCCCCGACGGCCGGACCGTCACGCTCACCGACGAGGACCTCGCCGACCTGCCGCTGCCCAGCAAGAAGATCATCGACGTGCTGGCCTTCGTGGACGCCGGCGAGATCGACCCGCTGATGTTCTCCAAGGCCTACTACGTGGGCGTCGCCGACCAGGCCGCCGCCAAGCCGTACGCCCTGCTGCGCGACGCGCTCACCGCGTCCGGGCAGATCGCCGTCACCAAGATCGCGCTGCGCACCCGGGAATCCCCGGCGGTGCTGCGGGTGCACGACGGCACGCTGGTGCTCCAGACCTGCATCTGGCCCGACGAGGTCCGCCCCGCGGCCGGCATCGCGCCCGAGGGGGACGTCACCGTCCGGCCGCAGGAGCTGAAGATGGCGCGGTCGCTGATGGACACCCTCTCCGAGGACTTCGACCTCGCCCAGTTGCACGACGACTACCAGCAGGCGCTCCAGCAGGTGATCACGGCCCGGTTGGAGGGCGTCGAGCTCCCGCACGAGGAGGAGCCGGGCGAGGCGCCCGACAACGTGATCGACCTGATGGAGGCGCTGCGCAGCAGCCTCAAGCGGGCCAAGGGCGGGCGGGGGCACGCCGCCGGGCCCGACGCCGGGCCCGACGCGGACGAACCGGCGGAGGAGAAGCCCGCGCCCCGCAAGCGCGCCCCGGCGAAGAAGCCCGCCGGGTCGGCGGCCGCTGCCGGGAAGGCCGCCCCGGCCAAGAAGGCTGCCCCGGGGAAGAAGACCGCGACCGCAAAGTCCGCGACCGGAGAGGCCGCGGCGGGAAGGACCGCGACCGGAAAGTCCACGGCTCCGCGCAAGGCCTCCTGAGACCCGCGGATCCGGCAGCCCCCCGAGAACCGGAGGCGATCCCGATGGACCTGCTGACCTACAAGGAACTCGACACCGAAACCGACCCCGAGGCCCCGCCGCAGCGCCGGAGCCCGGCGCAGCGGGCCTGGCACTGGCTGCTGAGCCTCAACCCGACCGCCGTGGTGGTCATGGTCGCGCTCTCGCTCGGCCTGGGCATGGTCGCTGCCCAGGTGAGCTGGCTGCCGATGCTGGTGCTGATGGCCATCGTCTGGGGAGCGACCGTCCTCGCCCTGGTCGGCGTGGTCGCCCGCTGGATGACGCCCGGCCGGGGCAGGCACCGGGTGGCGTCCTGACCCGGCCGGGTCCGAGCCGGGCTCGGTTCGTGCCTGCGGATCCGGGGGTGCTCAGCCGATCCACACCGTGGTGATGTTGCAGAACTCCCGGATCCCGTGCCCGGACAGCTCCCGGCCGAACCCGGAGCGCTTGACGCCGCCGAACGGCAGCGCCGGGTGGGAGGCGGTCATCCCGTTGAAGAACACCCCGCCGGCCTGGATGTCGCGGACGAAGCGCTCCTGCTCGCCCTCGTCCCGGGTCCAGACGTTGGAACTGAGCCCGAACGGCGTGTTGTTGGCGAGCGCCACCGCCTCGTCCAGGTCGGCGACCCGGTAGACCGTGGCGACCGGGCCGAAGGTCTCCTCCTGGTGGATCCGCATGGCCGGGGTGATGCCGGTCAGCACCGTCGGCTCGTAGAAGTAGCCGGTGTCCCAGCCCTCCGGGCGCCCGCCGCCGCACTCGACCCGGGCGCCGTGGGTGCGGGCGTCCTCGACCAGCTCCTCCAGGTCGTCCCGGCCCTGGCGGCTGGCCAGCGGGCCGACGTCGGTCGCCTCCTCCATCGGGTCGCCGACGCGCAGTGCCCGCATCGCCTCGGTGAAGGCGGCGGTGAAGCGGTCGTACACGTCGGTGTGCACGATGAAGCGCTTGGCGGCGATGCAGGACTGCCCGTTGTTCTGCGCCCGGGCCCGGACGGCGGTGCGCACCGCCGCGTCCAGGTCGGCGCTGGGCAGCACCACGAAGGGGTCGCTGCCGCCCAGTTCCAGGACGGCCTTCTTCACCTCGTCGGCGGCGGCGGCGGCGACCGCCCGCCCGGCGGGCTCGCTGCCGGTGAGCGTGACCGCGGCCACCCGGCGGTCCCGGATCACGCCCTCGACCGCGCCCGAGCCGATCAGCAGGGTCTGGAAGCAGCCCTCCGGGAAGCCGGCCCGGCGGAACAGCTCCTCCAGCGCCAGTGCCGTCCGGGGCACGTTGGAGGCGTGCTTGAGCAGGCCGACGTTGCCCGCCATCAGGGCCGGCGCGGCGAACCGGACCACCTGCCAGAACGGGAAGTTCCACGGCATCACGGCCAGCACCGCCCCGAGCGGGCGGTAGCGGACGTAGGCGCGGGTGGCGCCGGAGTCGGCGACGTCGGCCGGGGCCGGGTGCTCGTCGGCGAGCAGTTCCTCGGCGCGGTCGGCGTACCAGCGCATCGCCGTGGCGCACTTGGCGGCCTCGGCTCGGGAGGCGGTGAGCGGCTTGCCCATCTCCTCGGTCATCGTGCGGGCGATCGCCTCCCGGTCCTGGTCCAGCAGGTCGGCGGCCCGGCGCAGCAGGTCGGCGCGGGCGGCGAAGGGGGTGGTGCGGTAGCCGTGGAACGCGGCCTCGGCGCGGGCCAGCCGCTGCTCGATGCCGGCCGCGTCGAGCGGTTCGAAGGTCTCCAGGATCTCGCCGGTCGCGGGGTTGACGCTGGCGATGGGCATGCGGGGCTCCCAGGGGGGTCGGGGTCCGGTGCGTCTGCGCCTCTCACCCTCCCCGACGGCCCGCCCGGGGGCACGCCACCACCGCCCGGCGTGTCCCGCCGGGCGGTGGTGGCGCGGGCACGTCTACTCGGGCAGCGACTCCACCCGGGCCGCCGCCTCGCGGGCCCGGGCGCCGGCCCTGGTCCGTCCGGCCGTCACCAGCCGGCTGGGAAAGCGGTGCAGGTACTCGGCCTCCAGTTGCCCGGTGCGCAGGGTGTGCCGCTTGAGGGCTTCCTCCGAGCCGTACAGAAAGGTCTCGTGGCGCGTGCGGTGCAGCTGTTCCAGCTCGTGCAGGAGCGTGTCGTTGCCCAGGGCGTGCGGGGAGACGCCCGCAGGCCGGATGTGCGGATCCTCGACGTGCCGCATCTGGTACCTCCTCGGCGGAAGCCCCCTCCTCCAGGGTGCCCGCTGCCCCCGGCCGGTGCACCAGTTCGAGTGGCGGGGGGCGCGCCCGTCAGGCCGGTCGTGATCGAACGGATCGTAGGATGAATGCTTCTGGACTCTTCGCTCCCGCCCCCTACAGCTCGGACAGATCCCCCATGCCGCTCCCCAAGGCCGAACTCCACCTCCACATCGAAGGCACCCTGGAGCCCGAACTCGCCTTCGCCCTCGCCGCCCGCAACGCGGTCACGCTGCCCTACGCCGACACCGAGGCGCTGCGGAAGGCGTACTCCTTCAGCGACCTGCAGTCCTTCCTGGACCTGTACTACGCGCTGATGGCCGTGCTGCGCACCGAGGAGGACTTCGCCGACCTCGCCGACGCCTACCTCACCCGGGCGGCCGAGGCGGGGGTGCGGCACGCGGAGATCTTCTTCGACCCGCAGGCGCACACCGCGCGCGGCGTGCCGCTCGGCGTGGTGGTCGACGGCCTGACCCGGGCGCTGGCGCGCAGCGAGGAGCGGCACGGGATCAGCACCCGGCTGATCATGTGCTTCCTGCGGGACGAGTCCGCCGAATCCGCGCTGGAGACCTTCGAGGCCGCCCGCCCGTACTTCGACCGGATCGCGGGCATCGGCCTCGACTCGGCCGAGGTCGGCCACCCGCCGGCCAAGTTCCGCGAGGTCTACCGGCGGGCCGCCGAGGCCGGGCTGCGCCGCGTCGCGCACGCGGGCGAGGAGGGCCCGGCGTCCTACATCACCGAGGCGCTGGACGTGCTCGGCGTCGAGCGGATCGACCACGGTCTGCGCTGCCTGGAGGACGGCGAGCTGGTCGCGCGGCTGGTCCGCGAGCAGGTCCCGTTGACGCTCTGCCCGCTCTCCAACGTCCGCCTGCGGTGCATCGACACCCTCGCCGACCACCCGCTGCGCGAGATGCTGGAGGCCGGCCTGCTGGTCACCGTCAACTCGGACGACCCGGCGTACTTCGGCGGCTACGTCGACGACAACTTCCGTGCCGTGCAGCAGGCCCTCGCGCTCGACGAGGAGACCCTGCGCCGGCTGGCCGCCAACTCCTTCCGGGCCTCCTTCATCGACGACGAGCGCCGGGCCGAACTGCTGGCCGAGGTCGAGGAGTTCCGCTTCTAGGCACTGTCCTGGGCGGCGTCTGACGGCCAGCCGCCCGGCCCCGGAGCGTAGGGCCCGGGGCCGGGCGGACGGGTCTGCCGAACGGTCGGCCGAACGGGGTCAGAGCAGGGTGCTCCAGTAGTACCAGAACCGGTTGAGGACCAGCAGGGCGATCACCGCGTACCAGAGCGCCGGGACGACCCAGTGGTAGCGCGCCGCCTCGCGGACGACCGGGCGCAGGGCGCGGCCGGTGGGGATGATCCCGGAGCGCAGGTTGTGCAGGGTGGTGTACCAGAACAGCGGGATCATCGCGGCCCAGACCACCATGCAGTACGGGCAGAGCGCGCCGATCCGGTAGAGCGCCTGGTACATCAGCCAGGTCACGAAGCCGATGCCGAAGACCGTCCCGGCCTGGAGGCCGAGCCAGAACCAGCGCCGGTACGCCGCCCCGGCGAGCAGCCCGGCGCCGATCGCGATGACGACCCCGAAGCCGACCAGGCCGAGCAGCGAGTTGGGGAAGCCGAAGGCCTCGGCCTGGTCGCTGCGCATGATCGAGCCGCAGCTGATGATCGGGTTGATGTTGCAGGAGGGGACGTACGACGGGTCCTTCAGCAGCCGGATCTTGTCCAGGGTGAGGACCGAGGAGGCGAACAGGCCGACCGCGCCGCCGATCAGCAGCAGCCAGGCGAACGGACGGCTCGCGCCGTACGTCCGCGCGGTGGGGGCGGCGGCCGTCATCCGGTCACCTGCTTGACCATCGCCGTGAACTGCTCGGGCGTGGCGGCCTTGCCGCCGGTGAGGACGTCCAGCTTCTTGCCGTCCAGCTTGACGGTCGGGGTGCCGGTGACGTCGCTCTTGTTGAACTCCTCGTTGACCTTGGCCGCCCACGGCGCGTAGGTGCCGTCCTGGACGGCCTTGACGAAGCCGTCGGTCTTCAGCCCGGGCACCTGGCCGGCCAGGTCGAGGAGGTGGTTGACGTCGCCGAAGCCGTCGGTGCGCTCGTCGGGCTGGTTGGCGTAGAGCACGTCGTGGAACTGCTTGAACTTGTCCACGCCCTCGTTGAGCGCGGCGCCGGCGGCGGCGAGTGCGGTGCGCGAGCCCTTGCCGCCGAGGTTCTTGTCCAGGAACGTCGCCAGGTGGTACTCGATCTTGTACGTGCCGTCGTCGGCGAGCTGCTGGATGGCCTTGCCGGTGGTGGTCTCCAACTGCTCGCAGAACGGGCAGCGGAAGTCCTCGTAGATCTCCAGGGTGTGCGGGGCGTCGGCCTTGCCGTAGGTGATCACGGTGCCGTCCTGGCCGCCCGTGTTGGCGGGGACGGTCAGCGGGCCGCTCGCGGCCGCGTCGGCGGAACCGGAGCCGGAGGAGCCGCCGACGGCGAAGGCCACGCCCGCCACGAGGGCGAGCACGGCGGCGGAGGCGCCGCCGACCACGACCCGGCGGCGGATCCGGTCGGAACGCTCGGCCTGGGCGCGGGCGGCGTGCATGCGGTCGGTGGCGTTGGTCTTGGCGGCGGCCTTGCGGGTGTTGCTCATGAGGTGTCGTCCTGTGCTCTCGGGCGTGCGGGGGTGCGGGCGCGCGGGGCGCGCGGCGAGAGGACCGGCCGGGAGCGGCGCCGAGCGGCGCGCGCCTGTCAGCAGGCCAGGGCGAGCGCCGGCGGACCGCGCCGGACGGTCGGGCGGACGACGACGTCCTCGGCCGGGACCAGGGCCCGGCTGGCCCGGGGGAACGGCACCCGCGCCACCGGACGGGCCGGGACGGGCGCGGCGAGCAGCCGCAGCCAGCGGGCGGCGGCCGGCAGGTGCCGGTGCAGGAAGTCGCCCAGCATCCGGACGGTGCGGGCGAGGCCGGCCAGCGCGGCGTCCGCGCGGCGCAGCCAGAACGCGCCGGCCAGCGCGATCGCGGCGTGCAGCAGCAGGAGCAGCAGGACACCGATCTGCTGGGAGACGCCGTGGCCGAGCAGGAACCCGCCCAGCGAACCGCCGCCGCACAGCAGCGGCTGGAAGCCGCGCGCGGAGCCGGGCGGCAGGGACGGGCAGGCGGTCTGCGCGAAGTCGAACAGTGCGCTGACGCCCAGCTCCAGCGGCAGGAACACCGCCGCGACCGCCGGGTAGCCGCGCTCGCGGCCGGCCAGCGCGTACGCCACCGCGAACACGGCGACGCAGGCCAGGGCCATCGGGCCGGCCGGCAGCGCGCGGCCGGTGACCAGCACCTGGCCGAGCCCGGCGAGCAGCACGACCAGCGCGGCGAAAACCGCCGCGCGGAGCGTCCTGGTGACCGGGCCGATGTCCATGGCATCCGAGTCTGCCACAGGTTGAAAGTGAAACGGTCGGGCCGGTGGTCCGCTGTGAAGAGCCTCACCACCGGCGCTGAGCTGGGCTTATGCGGCCCTTATGGGGGCCTGCCCGCCGGGCTCACCTGGGCCTGCCGGCCGTGCTCACCCGCGTCTGACCGCCGCGCCGACCCGTTCCTCGACCAGTTCCCGGAAGTGCTCCAGATCGTCCCGTACGGTCCGCTCGATCGCCCCGGCCAGGGCGAAGCCGCGCGGCCCGCCGAACGCCTCGTGCATCGCCTCCGGGTCGTACTCCACCCGGATCTGCAACCGGGTGTGTCGGGCGTCCAGCGGCAGCAGCGCGAACGCGCCGTGCAGGCGCGGTTCGTCGAGCGTCCGCCAGGACATCACCCGGCCCCGGCCGCGGTCGGTGATCTCGGTGTCCACCGCCCGCTCGGCGCCGTCGACCTCCACCCCGAGGTGCGCCAGGTTCCGCCCGTGCGGGTGGGCGCTGCGGACGCCGTCGACGAACTGCGGGTACTCGTGCACCCGGTGCAGCTGCTCCCAGGCGACGAGGACGGGGACGGCGAGGTCGATCTGTTCCTCAAGGATGCTCATCACGGTGCTCCGTGGCGGGGGCGCAGGGGGGCGCTGGGTACGGCGCGCAGTTCCAGCCTGCGCCCCGCGCGGGGGCCGGGCAAAGGCGCGCCCCCGGGCGGGCGGCCGCCGCGAGGCTGCGGGAGACTGGGCGCATGCCGGAGCTGCCCGAGGTCGAGGCGCTGAGCGACTTCCTGTCCGAGCGGCTGACCGGGCGCGTCATCGCCCGGGTGCAGCCGGTCGCGATCAGCGCGCTGAAGACGTACGACCCGCCGGTCACCGCGCTGGAGGGGCGGACCGTCGGCCCGGTGACCCGGCGCGGCAAGTTCCTCGACATCGAGGCCGGCGGCCTGCACCTGGTGATCCACCTGGCCCGGGCCGGCTGGCTGCGCTGGAAGGACGGCCTGCCCGCCGAACCGCCGCGCCCGAGCCCGAGGAACCCACTGGCGCTGCGGCTGCGCCTGGCCGGGGAGGCCGGCGACGGCTTCGACCTGACCGAGGCGGGGACGAAGAAGGGCCTCGCGGTCTACGTGGTGAAGGACCCGGCCGAGGTGCCCGGGGTGGCCCGGCTCGGCCCCGACCCGCTGGACCCGGCGTTCACCCTGGCGGACTTCGCCGCCCTGCTGAGCGGCGACCGGCGTCGACTCAAGGGCGTGCTGCGGGACCAGGGCGTGCTGGCCGGGGTGGGCAACGCCTACTCGGACGAGGTGCTGCACGCGGCCCGGATGTCCCCGTACAAGCCGGCGTCCAGCCTGACCGAGGAGGAGACGGCGCGGCTCTACGAAGCGCTCGGCACCACGCTGCGCGGCGCGGTGGAGCGCTCGCGGGGGCTGGCGGCGGGGGAGCTCAAGGCGGAGAAGAAGCTGGGGCTGCGGGTGCACGGCCGGACCGGCCTGCCCTGCCCGGTCTGCGGGGACACCGTGCGCGAGGTGTCCTTCGCGGACTCCTCGCTGCAGTACTGCCCGACCTGCCAGACCGGGGGGAAGTCGCTGGCGGACCGGCGGCTGTCGCGGCTGCTGAAGTGAGGGCGCGGGTGGGGCAGGGCTGCTGAAGTGAGGGCGCGGGTGGGGCGGGGCTGCTGAAGTGAGGGCGCGGGTGGGGCGGGGCTGCTGGGGTGAGGGCGCGGGTGGGGCGGGGCTGCTGGGGTGAGGGCGCGGGTGGGGCGGGGCTGCTGGGGT
>NZ_JBFBNR010000007.1:0-178667 GCF_040687675.1 Kitasatospora sp. NPDC056731 | reverse complement strand
CGGGGCTGCTGGGGTGAGGGCGCGGGTGGGGCGGGGCTGCTGGGGTGAGGGCGCGGGTGGGGCGGGGCTGCTGGGGTGAGGGCGCGGGTGGGGCGGGCCTGGTGCGGCCTGCCCCACCCGGGGTGGGTTCCTGCGGGGCTCCGGTGGGAGCGGGCCCGGCGCGGGTTCAGCGCTTGACGGCGACGCCGCCCCAGTAGTACGCGGCCTTCGGGTCGGCCGGCGGCTCGCCGTCCGGGCGCCAGGCGAGGACGGGGGAGAGGCCCGGCTCGACCAGGTCCCAGCCGTCGAAGAAGCGCAGGACGTCGTCGTGGGTGCGCGGGACGAGGGTCATGCCGCCGGCCCGGGCGGCCTCGGTGACCTTGCCGACCGCCTCCGGGTCGAAGTCCTGGGTGGGGGTGGTGAGGGCGATGCAGCTGCCGGCGGGCAGGGCGTCGCGCAGGGCGGCGACCCGGCCCCACGGGTCGTCCTCGTCGGCGATGAGCATCAGCACGGCGATCATCAGCAGGCCGACCGGCTGGGTGAGGTCCAGCGTGGCGGTGAGCGCCGGGTCGGTGAACAGTTCCTCGGGTTTGCGCAGGTCGGCGTGGATGTAGGTGGTCCGGCTGGCCGGGCTGGACACCATCAGGGCGCGGGCGTGGGCGAGCACGATCGGGTCGTTGTCGACGTAGACCACCCGGGTGCCGGGGCTGACCGCCTCGGCGATCTCGTGGGTGTTGGGCGAGGTGGGGATGCCGGTGCCGAGGTCGAGGAACTGGCGGATGCCGTGTTCCCGGGCGAGGTGGCGGACGGCCCGGCCCTGGAAGGCGCGGTTCGCCTTGGCCATCTGCTTGACGCTCGGCACGGCCTCCTCGATGGCCTGCCCCATGGCGCGGTCCGGCGGGAAGTTGGTCTTGCCGCCCAGCCAGTAGTCGTACACGCGCGCCGAGTGGGGGGCGGTGGTGTCGACGCCGAACCGTTCCCACTGGCTCAGCTCGGCGGGGTCGTCGTCGGGCCGGTCCTGGTCCGGGATGTCCTGACTTGTCGTCATGGCCACGTCCTCTGATGGCAGATCATCACACTGGGGAAGGCACAGCGTAGCGGTCGGGAGGGGAGGCCGAGCGTCCGGTCGGGGAAGTCGCGGGGAAGCCGGGGGCGGGCGGTGTGCGCTTGCGCCGTCGGAGTGGTGATCGGGCCCGTCTGAGGCGCCATCGGGGAGCGGCGGCGCTACACGGGGGATGCATTCAGAATGTTGTCAGATCATCAGATTTACTCACGAATGCCCTCGCGGCGACTGCTCCTGGTCGCGGCCGGGATGTCCCTGCTCGGGGCGGCCGGCTGCGGGAGCCCCTGGAGCGGCGCGGACGACGCCGGGGCGGGCGCCACGGCGCGGCCGCCGGGCGCCGCCCCGGAGGCCCCCGGGGCGGCCCCCGGGCCGGAGGCGGCCCAGGCCACCCCCTCCGGCGCGCCCTCCGCCGCGCCCCCGCAGGCCGCCCCGGCCCCGCCGACACCCGCCGCCGCCCCGCCGCCGATGCCCGCCCGCCGGCGGCTCACGGAGGAGGAGGCCAAGCCGGTCAACCAACTCGACCCGGGCCAACGGGTGGTGGGGCTCACCATCGACGACGGGCCGGATCCCCGGTACACGCCGACCGTCCTGGCGCTGCTCCAGCAGTACGGGATCCGGGCGACCTTCTTCCTGGTCGGCGAGTGCGCCGCCGAGAACACCGGGCTGGTGCGGGAGATCGCGGACCACGGCCACCACATCGGCAACCACACCTGGACCCACCCCGACCTGCGGCACATGTCCGACGAGGCGGTGCGGGACGAGCTGGAGCGCACCTCCGACCTGCTGTACCGGACCACCGGGCGCCAGCCGTCCTGGTTCCGCGCGCCCGGCGGGGACTGGTCGCCGGTCGCGATGAGGGTGACCACCGAGCTGGGCATGCGGCCGATGGGCTGGACGGTGGACCCGGAGGACTGGGCCACGCCCGGGACCGCGGTGATCACCGAGCGGATCCTCAAGAACGTCCGGCCCGGGTCGATCGTGCTCAACCACGACGGCGGCGGTGACCGGTCGCAGACGGTGGCGGCGCTGAAGGCGTACCTGCCGGTGCTGGTCGACCAGGGGTACTCCTTCTCGGCCCCGGCGAACTGAGCGGGGGCGCGGGGCGGCGGGTGCGGGTAACGGTTCCCAGCAGAAGTCGCGGCTTTGCCGCTTAAACCACCTGAAAGAGTGGATTGGGAGAACCGTTTCTGCTGATTTTTGGCCTCTAGGGTGATCTCGCATCAATGCATCAGGTACCACCAGGTACCTCCTGAAAGGCCATCAATCATGCGTCTCCGCAACACCGCACTCGCCGTCGCCAGCGCCGTCGCCCTCGTCCTCGCCGTTCCGACCTCCGCCAACGCGGCCGTCGGCGACTTCCTCTACAAGGTCGGCCGTCCTCCCGGGGTCCCGGCGGGGATCGCCGACCCGGAGAGCGGGCAGTGCATCAACCTGTTCGGAGCGACCGAGGCCGATCCGGCCTTCGCGCCGGAGAACCTCACCAGGTCGACGGCCACCGTCTTCCTCGACTCCGACTGCGAGGGCGACGTCTTCTACACCATGAACCCCGGCAAGAAGCTCGGCGACCGGCTGAAGCTGCGCTCCGTGGTCTTCTCCTGAGTGGGGTGGCCCGGGCCGGGCGGTCGGCGTAGCGTCGAACTGTCCGGCCCGGTCGCCGGCGCCCCGCCGTGCCCGTGTGCGGCTCGCTGTGCCCCTGGTCGGGCGCCGAAAGCCTGGGCAGAGCGAAGGAGGGCCTGGGATGACCGGCAACGGCTACGCACACCCCGAGGCGCTGGTCCGCACCGAGTGGCTGGCCCACCACCTGGACGACGGGACGATCCGGGTCGTCGAGGTGGACGAGGACACCACCGCCTACGACCGGGACCACATCCCCGGCGCGATCGGCTGGAACTGGACCACCGACCTGCACAGCCAGGTCGGCCGCGACTACGCCGACCGGGAGGGCGTCCAGCACCTGCTGCGGGCGGCCGGCGTGGAGGACGACACCACCGTGGTGCTCTACGGGGGCAACAACAACTGGTTCGCCGCGTACGCCTACTGGCTGCTGCGGCTGCGCGGCTTCGGGCCCGTGCGGCTGCTGGACGGCGGGCGCAAGAAGTGGGAGCTGGAGGGGCGCGGCCTCACCGAAGAGGTGATGGACTACCAGCACACCTCCTACCGGCTGACCGGGCCCGAGCGCCCGGAGCTGCGGGCGCTGCGGGACGAAGTGCTCGGCAAGGCCGAGCTGTTCGCCAAGCCCGGCTCGGACGCGGTGCTCGTCGACGTCCGCTCGCCCGCCGAGTACCGGGGCGAGCTGATCGCGCCGCCGCACCTGCCGCAGGAGCAGGCGCAGGTGCCCGGGCACATCCCCGGCGCGGTGAACGTCCCCTGGTCGCAGGCGGCCAACGACGACGGGTCGTTCCGCTCGGCGGAGGAACTGCGGGCGCTGTACGGGGGGAAGGGTGTGGAACCGGAGCGCGAGGTGATCGCGTACTGCCGGATCGGCGAACGGTCGGCGCACACCTGGTTCGCGCTCACCGAGCTGCTGGGGTACCCGCACGTGAAGAACTACGACGGCTCGTGGACGGAGTACGGCTCGCTGGTGCGGGCGCCGGTGACGCTCGGCGGGTGAGGGGGCGGGGGCCGGGGTGTGAGGGGCGGGTGGGGCGTGGGGGGCCGGTGGGGTGTGTGGCGGTGTCGCGGCGGCGTCATGTCGGCCTGTTTCTTTTCATGAACATCTCACAATTGGGGAGTGGACCGGGAGCCACCGGGACATGGATCGATCCGACCCATCGTCCCAGTGACCCTGGAGGACCACGTGCGCAAGAGGCTGATCGTCTCCGCTGCCAGCGCCCTGAGCCTGTTCCTGGCCGTCCCCGCCTCGGCGGCCGACTTCCAACCCGGCGCGGCCGGCATCGGAGACCCGTACTACCCGACCTACGGGAACGGCGGGTACCGCGTCTCGCACTACGACATCCGGCTGAAATACCAGCCCGCCACCGACGAGCTGGAGGGCACCACCACCATCCTCGCCACGGCGACCGAGAACCTCTCCCGCTTCAACCTGGACTTCGCGCTGAACGTCCAGGAGGTCCGGGTCAACGGACGTCCGGCGACCTTCGCCACCAGCGGGGAGCAGGAGCTGGAGGTCACGCCCGCCCGGCCGCTCGCCAAGGGCAGCCAGGCCACCGTGGTGGTCCGCTACAAGGGCGTCCCGTCCACCGTGAAGAAGTACGGCTTCACCGCCTGGCTGCGCACGCCGGACGGCGCGGTGGCCGCCGGTGAGCCCGAGTCGGCGTGGTGGTGGTTCCCGAGCAACGACCACCCGAGCGACAAGGCCACCTTCGACGTCTCGGTCCAGGTGCCGGACGGCAACCAGGTGATCAGCAACGGCATCCTGGCCGGCGCCGTCTCGCAGGCCGGCTGGACCCGCTACAGCTGGCGCGAGAACCAGCCGCAGGCGACCTACCTGGCCACCCTCGCGGTCGGCAAGTTCGACGTCACGACCGACAGCACACCGAGCGGGCTGCCCGTCTACAACGCGTACAGCAAGGACCTCGGCGAGAACACCGACGCGGCCAAGGCCAGCGTCGAGCGCACCGGCGAGATCGTCGACTGGCTGAGCGGCTACTTCGGCGACTACCCGTTCAGCTCGGTCGGCGGCTACGTGCCCAATGTCAAGACCGGCTTCGCGTTGGAGACCCAGACCCGGGTCTTCTACAGCCCCCGGCAGTTCGCGCGCGGCTCCAACACCTCCGTCGTCGTGCACGAGCTGGCCCACCAGTGGTACGGCGACAGCGTCTCGGTCTCGCACTGGAGCGACATCTGGCTGAACGAGGGCTTCGCCCGGTACTCGCAGTTCCTCTGGTCCGAGCACGAGAACGAGGGCACGGCGCAGGAAATCGCCGACTACGTCTACGCCTCGCACCCGGCCGACGACCCCTTCTGGACCGTCAAGCCGGGCGACCCGGGAGCCGCCAACCAGTTCGCGAACGCCGTCTACGACCGGGGCGCGGTGGCCATCCAGGCGCTGCGCAACGCCGTCGGGGACGACAAGTTCCTCCAGATCCTGAAGGGCTGGCCCACCGAGCGCCGCTACGGCAACGCCTCCGTCCCGGAGTTCCAGGCGTACGCCGAGAAGGTCTCCGGGAAGAAGCTCGGGGACCTCTTCGCCACCTGGCTGTTCACGGCCTCGAAGCCGGCCGTCGGGCCGGCGCCGGCCGCAGCGGCGGCCTCGCTCGCGCCGGGTGCGGGCGCGGGACAGGCTGACGGGCAGCTGCCGGCGGAGCCGAAGTCCTGGAAGAAGATCCAGGAGACCAACTCGCTGCACGACGAGGAGCATTGAGGTCTGGGCTCGTTGAGCCCCCGGATGTGACCTGGTGAGCTGGTGACCTGGTGACGGGCGTGGTCCGGTCGGCCGCTTGAGGAAGCGGGCGGTCGATCGGGCTACGCCGCTCCGGGGCCGTCCGCCGCCAGCAGTTCGGTGAGGCGGCGGACGGCGAAGGGTATGAGCTCCCGGACCGGGATCAGCCGGCAGGCTGCGTTGCCGACCAGCACCTCGTGGGTGCCCGCCCGCTCCTCGAACTCCTTTCCCACGACCGGGAAGTGGGTGTCGTTGTCGTCGCCCACGTCGGGTGCCTCGATCCAGACCCGCTCGCCCTGGATCGCCATCGGGAAACGCCGGAGCTTGAGGCGGCGGTTGGGCGCGAAGGTCTCGGCGTAGTGCAGGAAGGTGTTGCGGTTGTGCCCGACACCGATCAGCAGCACGTACCCGCCGAGGTCGTGCAGCGCGCCGAAGGGCGACTCGCGGCCGACCGCGAAGCCCAGCGAGCGGCGGGCGGTGACCTCGCGGGCGTGCGCCCCGACCGCGGCGACCGAGGCCTGCGGATGCGTACTGCGCAGGCTCTCCGGCAGCGCGCGCAGCGCCTCCGGCACGGCGCCCATCGGGGAGGGGAGACCGGGGTGGAACAGCGGGACGGCGGCGCGCCGTTCGGCGACCTCGGGGCTCGGCAGGCCGGCGTGCTCCGGTACCGGGTCCCGGACGACGGCGGTGGTGAAGGTGGGCACCGCGACCGTGCCGCCGGGCCCGACCGCCTCGCGCAGGCTGGCCACCACGGCCGCGGCGCCGCCGTCGACCCGGCCGAGGCTGGAGAGCGAGGAGTGCACGATCATCGCCATGCCCTCGCGGACGCCCACCCGTCGCCAGCCGTCGACGAGATCGGCGGTGCTGAGCGGTGCGTCGAGCGGGGTGTCGAGGGGTGCGTCGAGCGGGGTGGTGCGCGGGCCGGCGCTGTGCGCGGTGGTGCGGTGCGCGGTCATGGTGCCCCCTGGCGGTGCTGTGCAGGTGCTGGTGGGATCGTTCGGGGCCGACCATAGCGCGTGACACTGACAACCGGTCAGGACGGGGTGGCCGTCCGGCAGTCCGTCCTGACCGGTCGTGCTGTGCAGGGTCGGTGGTCGTTCAGGGCCTCGACCCCGTCGCTTCGGCCAGCACCCGGGCCTCCTGTTCGGGCGTGAAGCCGTGGTCGAGGGGCGGTTCGCCGCGCTCGCGGTCCCAGGCGAGCACGTCGGCGGCGGTGACCGCGAGCGGGGTCGCCGGCAGTCCGGCCGCTCTGGCCCGGGCGGCGCTGCGCTGCTGTCCGGGCCAGAGCGGCGTGGACCGGACCAAGGGGAAGAACGGCGGCGGCGCGCTCTCCGGCGGCACCGGGACGACCTCAACCTCGGTGCCCGCGACCTCGGCGCAGGTGGCGATCAGCCCGCCCAGCGTGGTCGGTTCGGCCGGGCCGACGGCGTGGAAGGCGCCCGCCCGGTCGTCCTGGAGCAGCCGGACCACCAGCCGGGCCAGGTCGCGCACGTCGACCACCTGGACGGGCTGCTCCGGCCGCCCCGGCAGCGCGATCCGCCCGCCCCGGGCGGCCCGGCGCGCCCAGTAGGTGAGCCCGCGCTGCTCGTCGTGGGGGCCGGCCACCTTTCCGGGGCGCACGATCGTCGCCCGGTCTCCGTAGCGGGCGGTGACGTCGTCCTCGCAGGCGACCTTGAGCCGGCCGTACGTCTCCTCGGTGAGCTGCTCGGCGTCGCGCAGGGGTGCGCGGCGCGGGGCGGACTCGTCCGAGCCGGGGGCGAGGCCGGCGCGCTCGTACACCGCGTGGCTGGAGATGAACAGGTAGCGGCCGACCCGGTCGCCGAGCGCGTCCATGGCCTGGCCGACCTGGCGGGGGCGGTAGCCGCTGACGTCCACCACCGCGTCCCAGCGGCCGCCGCGCAGGGCGGTGTAGTCGCCGGTGTCGCGGTCGCCGATCAGGTGGGCGGCGGCGGGGAAGAGACCGGGGTTGGTCCGGCCGCGGGTGAACAGGGCGACCTCGGCGCCGCCGCGCAGGGCGTCGTCGGCGATCGCGCGGCCGACGAAGGAGGTGCCGCCGAGGAGGAGGATCCGCATGGGCCCAGCGTAGCGGCGGGGCCAACGGGCCCGGGGGGAGCGGCGGATGGCGGGTAGGCGCCGGAGGGCGCCGCGTGGTGCACGGTGCCCTCCGGTCTCGGGGCACGCCTAGGTTGCTTCGAGGGTGCGGGCCTCGGTGAGGATCAACTCCTCGATCCCGTACAGGAAGCGCTCCATCGCCGGGCGCGGGAGCACCGCGGGGTCGGCCGTCATGGTCAGGCTCAGTGCGCCCGGGGACTGCAGTGCGTCCAGGGCGTAGGTCAGGCCGGGGCGGGGCTCGAACTCCACCGGCCAGGTCAGGGTGGTCTCCTCGCCCGTCCCGGTGTCGGGGGAGGCGGCGACCAGCTCGCGGGTGTCGTTGAAGATGCAGGACCGGTCCGCGAGCGGGACGCCCTCGGCGGCGAGCCGCCGGATCTCGGCCTCCAGCCGGAGCTTGTCGTAGTAGGCGTGGCGGTAGGCGCCGATCGCGGCGGCGTTCGTGCGCCGGACGACGTCCCTGAACTCGGCGGTGGCGTCCGGGAGGTGGAACAGCCCGTCGCCCGCGACCACGCTCACCGCGTTGGTCAGTTCGGGCAGGAAGCGGTTGTTCACCACGACGTTCAGCACCGCCTCCGTCGAGCCCGACAGCCGGGCCGTCATCGCCGCCGTCGCCGCGAGCAGCACCGAGGAGGACGTCACCCGGTGGGCGGCCGCCACCTGGTCCACCGCGCGGGGCAGCGCGGGGGAGCGCAGGACGGCGTTCGGGAACCTGGCGCCCGGCGTGGCCGGCTCGCCGGGCGGGGGGAACATCCGGGCCGGGGCCAGCCGGAGCTTGCGCAGGAACTGTTTGCGGGCGCCCTCGTCCCGCCGCCGACCGCGCTCCGAGGCCTGGAACTCCGCCTCCTCCAGCGGCTGTTGGGCGGGCTCGCGGATCTTGGCCAGCTCGTCCGGCGAGGTGCCCTGGCAGAGCGCGGTCAGGTCGGCCACCAGGCGGTTCATCCCCGTGCCGTCCACCGCGGTGTGCGAGAGCACCAGGCTCACGTACCGGGCCGATCCGCCCGCCTCCACCACGCCGACCCGGATCGGCCACTGGGTGGCGGTGTCGAACGGCAGTGCCGCCAGCTCCTCGTGCAGCCGCGCGCCCGCCTCGACCGGATCGGCCGGCTCCGCGCAGTGCCGCACCTCCACCTCCAACCGGCCCTCGGGATCGACTACTTGGTGCAACCGGCCGGCCTCCCCCGGCATCATCCGGGTGTGCAGCGAGTCGTGCAGATGAAGCAGGTGCTCCAGGCCGGCGAGCAGGACGGGCAGCGGCAGCCCGGGGTCGAGCGGCGCCGCTGCGGCGATGTTGTAGCGCGGCGCGTCGGCCGGGGTGAGCCGGCTCAGGACGTCCCAGATGGCCTGTTGGCCCCAGGTGGCAGGGCCGGACCCGGCCCGGCCGGACGAGAAGGCGATCTCCAGCAGTTGACGAGTGGTCACCGTGTGGCTCTCCGATGTGGCGGTGGATCGTGACGTCGTGCCGGTGCGTTGGGAGCGCGGATGCTGCTGGGGAGAGTGTGGCGCACGGCCCGCCCGCCGTCGAGGTCCGGAGCCCCGGGGGGGGCTGGGGCCGGGGCCCGGCGGGTGTGCGCCGGGGCTTCCGCATCTATCTCGACGTGAAGTATCTTGATGTCGAGATTGATGTCGATCATGCAACGGGGGCCTGCCATGCGGGGGAACGGACTGATGGCGCAGCTGCGGAAGCCGCCGGGCGGGCGCGACGCGCGGATCATGCTGCTGGCGCAGTGCGTCGACCGGACCGGGAGCGGGGTGTGGGCGGCGGCCTCGGTGCTGTACTTCACCTACGTGTGCGGGATGGACGCCCGGCAGCTCGGCGTGCTGCTGGGTGTGGGCGCGGCGGCGGGGATCGCCGGGTCCCCGCTCGCCGGGCGGGCGGCCGAACGGCTGCCGGTGCGGTGGCTGCTGATCGGGTGCCACCTGCTGCGGATCGGGACGATGGGCCTGCTGCTGGTCGTCGACGACTTCGCCACGCTGCTCCCCGCCGTCGCCCTGACCTGCCTGGCCGAACGGGCGGCCAAGACCCTGGAGATGCTGTTCGCCACCCGGATCGCGGGCGAGCGGCGCGGCACGTACCAGGCGCTGTTCCGCAGCGTGGCCAACGCCGGGTACGCGCTCGGTGCGGGCATCGCGGCGATCGGCCTGGCGATGGGCACCACGAACGCCTACCGCGTGCTGATCGTGGCCAACGCACTCTCCTTCGCCCTCGCCGCCGTCCTGGTCTGGCGCACCCGGGAGCCGGCCGGGCGCGGCCTGGTCGCGGCGGCCTCCGGGGAAGAGCCCGCCGCCGCCCCGGGGGCAGCTCCGGCGGCCGCGCCGAGCCCCTGGCGCGACCGGGGCTACCTGCTGTTCGTCGCGCTGGACATGCCGCTGAACCTGGACGACTCGATCCTCAACGTCGGCCTGCCGCTCTGGCTCGTCCACCACACCGGCGCGCCGCACGCCGTCGTCCCGGTCTTCCTGATCCTCAACACGGTGCTCGTGGTGCTCCTGCAACTGCGCGTCTCGGCGCGGGCGCAGGGCCCGCGCGGGGCGGCCGCGGCGGTGGGCTGGTACGGCCTGACGCTGCTCGGCTGCTGCCTGCTGACCGCGCTCGCCACCGGCGGCGGGCCGTGGACGGCCTCGCTCGCGCTGCTGGCCGCGGCGATGCTCGTCACGCTGGCGGAGCTGATGCGCTCGGTGAGCTCCTGGGAGCTGGCGGTCGTCCTGGCGCCCCCGGGGGCCCAGGCCTCCTACCTGGGGGTGGCCGGGATGGCCCAGTCGGTGCAGAAGTCGGTGGGCCCGCTGCTGCTCACCGGCGTGGTGATGACGGCCGGTCCGGCTGGCTGGCTGGCCCTCGGCGCGGCGACCGTCGGCCTCGGCGCGCTCCAGCGCCGGGCCAGCCTGCGCCGGCTGGCGGCCCTGGCCGGCCCGGCGGCCGAGCCGTCGCCGCGGGTGGGGGCGGCGGTCGGCTGATCCGGCGCGTCGCGGCCGACGGGCGCCCTCCGGGCCCGGAGCGGGCGGCGGAGGGGGCGTCAGGGCCTCGCGACGTACCGGGGGGCAGGATGGCTCGTCAGATCGGCTGGCGGGCCGTTTCTGCCGGCCCGGGCCGGGTGGCGGTGACGACGTGGTAGTCGAGGAGGCCGCTGCGCCAGGCGGGGAGGAAGTTGCGGCTCCAGTGACCGGGAGGGACGACGTCGGTGAGGTAGCGGTCGAGGCCGGGCCAGACGGCGTCGCCGATGGACTCGGTGGTGATGGTGGTGAAGCCGGCCGCGGTGAGGTCGCTGGTGAAGGCGGCGAGGGGGTGGGGGACGTCGAGGCCGTCGGCGAAGCTGGCGAGGAGGATGCTCAGGCGCTCGGTGATGTCCGGTCCGGCGGCGGCGAAGAAGGTGGTCACGACGAGCCGGCCGCCCGGGCGCAGGACGCGGGCGGTCTCGCGGGCGAAGCCGGTGAGTTCGCGGAAGTGCTGGGCGGCCTCGACGGAGTAGACGCCGTCCAGGGAGCCGTCGGCGAACGGGAGTTGGTTGGCCGATCCGAAGGTGTAGGCCAGCCGATCGGGGTAGGTGGCCAGGGCTTTGGCGTTGACGGCGCGGGCGCGCTCGATCTGGTCGGGGTGGATGTCGACGCCGGTCACGCCCCCGAACCGGAACTCGCGCAGGGCGAGCGCCGCGCCGAGTCCGCGCCCGCAGCCGACCTCGGCCAGCCGCAGCCGCTCACGTGGCTCCGCGAACTCCCGCAGGACCCGGCGGTAGAGCTGCTCCTGGCTGTGGACCCGGTCCTCGGTCGTCGGGGCGGTGAGGTCCATGTCCTGCCAGTAGCCGAAGTTGATGAATCCACCGGCGAAGCTCGCGGCCTGGGACAGATCGCCGGCACCGTAGGTCCGGCGTACGGGGGCGGGGATGTGGTCGTGGCTCATGATGGTCGGTCTCCCGGTGTGTGATGTACCCGGTCTCGGCGGTGGAGTGACGACCCCGGACCGGGGGCGCTGAACGTGCTGCGTGACGATGTGGCGGCGCTGTGACCGGCACCGCGGTGCTCGGCGCCCGTCGGGCGCGCCGAGGTACGTACCCAAACCGGTGGTGATCCGAACACGGTACGTGATGGACCCCGGTCCGGGGCGGGAAAGGGGCGCGGAGGTGGCCCGGGGGGCTCGGAACGCCGCCGCACTACCGGGGGCGGCTACCCGGCGCGGACGGCCGGTTCGCTACAGTCCGCGGGGATTCCCGAGGGTTTGAGGAGAGCGACACCGTGAACATCCCTGACCAGCGCCCCGCACCGCCGATCAGCGGCGGGGAGCGCGAGATGCTGCGCGGCTTCCTGGACTTCCACCGGGCGACCCTCGCCCTGAAGTGCGAGGGCCTGACCGACGAGCAGCTGCGCCGGCGCTCCAGCCCGCCGTCCACCCTGACCCTGCTCGGGCTGGTCCGGCACATGGCGGAGGTGGAGCGCACCTGGTTCCGCAGGGTGATCGACGGCGAGGACGTCCCGCTGGTCTGGTCGCCGGACGGCGACTTCCAGGCCGCGTACGACGCCACCGGCGCCACCCGGGCCGAGGCCTTCGCCGTCTGGCAGGCCGAGGTCGAACACGCGCGCCGCATCGAGCGCGCCGCCGAGACCCTCGACGTCACCGGGTACCAGGCCCGGTGGGAAGCCGAGGTGTCGCTGCGGCTGGTGATGCTGCACCTGATCCACGAGTACGCCCGGCACAACGGGCACGCCGACTTCCTGCGGGAGGCGATCGACGGGGTGGTGGGGGCGTAGCCGTGCGCGCCGGGGTGCCCGGGCCTCGGGCACCCCGGCAGGGTCACCAGCCGAGCAGGTGGGTGCGGCGGGTGAGGGCGGCGAGGATGGACTCGGCGGCGCCGGCGGGGGTGAGGGAGCTGGTGTCCAGGGTGTGCGGGCCGGGGACGGCGCCCGGAGTGGGCTGGAGGACGACGAGGTGGAGGGCGGCGCCGGTGGTGCGGCTCTCGCGGCGGAAGGTGTCCAGGGTGGGCGGGGCGGCCGGGCACTCGACGATGACCTGGTAGCCGCCGGTCGCGTAGGCGAAGGCGGCCTGCGCGGCGGCGGCGAGGGCGGTGGTGTTCTGCCGCTCGGCCTCGGGGAGGTGCGGCGGGAGCTGGCCGCGCCGGATGACCCGCAGGAAGTCGTGCGCACGCAGGTGGACGCTCGGGTGCAGCTCCTCCGCGAGCCGGCTCGCGACCGGGCTCTGGCCGGCCCCGGCCGGGTCGACGAGGACGAGGACGCCGCCGGCGCCCCGGCCGCCCCCGAGCTCCGGCCCACCTACGGTCGTACGGTTCACAGCTGCTGATCCCTTCGCGGGCCGGGGACGGACGGGTAGCCGGGGCGAGGCGGTCGGAGTGCGGAAGGGCCGGCCGGCCCGGATACGGACAGCCGACCGCCTCGTCCCTACGACTGGTGCTTTCGGGGATCAACCTAGTCCACGCCGGTGCCCCGAGTCGTCCCCACTCCTGCTCCGGACGCCTCAGCGGTCCTCGACGCGCAGCACGATCGGGTTGGTGAGGGCCGCCATCGGGCCCCAGGGGAGGTCCGGGCCCATCGCGTTGCCCTTGCCGGGCGACCCGTCCGGCTTCGGGTGGCGGACCTCGGCCCGGACGTAGGCGGCGAGCGAGGCGGTGGTGCGCCAGACCACCGTGCCGGAGCCGTCGGCGGGCAGTGACTCCTGGTGCAGCTGGCCCTCGTCGGTGAGGAGGCGGACCGTCCCGCCGGGGACGCCGGAGACGGTGAGCCGGACGTCCAGCGGGGCGTCCGCCGGGACGGCCAGCTCCTCGCCGATGCCGGCCCGGCGGCCGTGCCCGGTGACGGTGAACTCCAGCTGGACGGCGGCGGATTCGGCGAGCCAGCTGCGCCCGTCGCGCAGCCCGTCGAGGATCGCGTCCCGGGTGAGGTCCTCGGCCAGGACGACGTTGTGCGGGGATCCGATGACCTGCGGGGCGCTGTGCGCGTCGCTGTTGCCCAGGGCGGGCAGCCAGGAACGGCCCTCGCGCAGGGCGACGGCGAGCCGGCCGTCCCAGGTGTCGACCGCGGACTCGTCGTCGTACGTCCAGGGCCCGTTCCACACCTCGACGCCGTCGGCCTGCTCGTAGCCGAACTTCCACTGGCAGGCGACGTACGGGCAGTACGGGTGCGCGGGCACCACCAGGCCGCCGGAGCGGTGGACCTGACGGACGAAGCGCGGGTACTCCTCGTCGCGGGAGCGGTAGCGCCAGTCGACGAACTGGCCCGCTTCGAGGCCGAGGGCCAGCCAGTGGCCGTTGCGGGTGGTGATCTCCTCGCCCGGGATGATCAGCAGGTCGGGGCCGGCCAGCGGGCCCCAGACCGCGTGCGAGGAGCTGGTGTTGTGGTCGGTGGAGACGATGAAGTCCAGGCCGGCCGCGCGGGCGCCGGCGGCCACCTCCTCCGGGAGGCGCCGGCCGTCGGAGTGCACGGTGTGCAGGTGGCAGTCGCCCCGGTACCAGGCGCGGCCGCGGCCGCGGGCCCGCTCGGACGGGTAGTGCGGGGCGAACGCCGGCCCGGGGGCGCCGAACCGGAGGGTGATCTGCACGTGGTAGTCCAGCCCCTGCGGCGCGATCTGGTAGGGGCCGAGGGCGAGGTGCCAGGTGCCCGGGTTGATCGGGCCGGGGAGGTAGCCGGGAGTCGCGGCGTCGCGGGCGAGGCTGAACTCGGTGCGGAAGCCGCCGGACCAGCCGCGGAAGCCGGGGCCGCCGAGGTCGGTGCCGCGTTCGTCGAAGATGCCGATGTCGCAGGAGTTGCCGGGCGTGCCGACCGGGACCGGGGGCTTGTCGTAGCCGTAGCTGACGGCGATCTCGCGGACGCCGGCGGGGACTTCGACGGGGAGGTGGACGAAGTCGGGGGCGCCGGTGGGGAGGTGGCCGGTGAGGGTGAGGGTCCGCTCGGTGCCGGGGGTGCCGGGGGCGCCGGGTGCGGAGGCGGCGGCGGGGGTGGTCGCGGCGAGGCCGAGGGCGGCGGCGGCTCCGGTGGTGAGGCCGGTGCGGAGGAGGTCGCGGCGGGCGGGGTGTGGGGTGTCGTGGTCGGCGGGCATCGGGTCCTCCGGGTCGGGGCGGGCGGGTCCGTTCGGCTCCTTACCCGTGGCGGTGAATCAGGGGTGAGCCGGGGCCCACGGGCGGGGGGCGAGTCGGTGAAGGGGGTCGGCGTCGGCCGGGTCGGCGAGTTGCGGGCGATGACGATTAGTCCGTTCATATTCATAACGAGCGGATCGGGTCATCGCGGAGGAGACGGGTGTGGCACTGAGTCGGCGGGCGCTGCTGGCGGCGGTGGCCGGGAGCACGCTGGCGGGGTGCGGGTCCTCGGCGGGCGGCGGGGCGGCGGCCCCGGAAGCCCCGGAGGCCCCGGAGGCCGAAGCGGAGGCCTCCGGGGCCTCCGGGGCCTCGGCGATATCGGAGGCGACGCCGTCGGAGCCCCCGACGCCCGCCCCGTCCACCCCGACCGCCCCGACCGCCCCGACCGCTGCGACCGCGCGCCGGGAGCCGACCCGGGCCGAGCTGGTCGCCCGGTACGGCGGCACCGCGCCGAAGGAGTGGGGGATGGAGGTCACCGGGGTGACCACCAAGCTGCCCGCCGGCGAGAGCGCGACGGCGCTCACCTTCGACGCCTGTGGCGGCCCCGGCGGGAACGGGTACGACGCCGACCTGATCGACTTCCTGCGGAAACGTTCCGTCCCCGCCACGCTCTTCCTGAACGCCCGCTGGATCGACGCCAACCCGGACGTGTTCGAGAAACTCGCCGCCGATCCGCTCTTCGAGATCGGCAACCACGGCACCGTCCACCGCCCGCTCTCGGTCACCGGCCGCTCCGCCTACGGCATCGCCGGCACCGGTGGCGTCGGCGAGGTGTACGACGAGGTCGCGGGCAACGCGCACAAGCTCGCCGGGCTGCTCGGCCACCCGGTGCGGTTCTTCCGCTCCGGTACCGCGCACTACGACGACGTCGCCGCCCGGGTGGTCGCCGACCTGGGGGAACGCGCCGCGGGCTTCACGGTGAACGGCGACGGCGGGGCGACGCTCAGCGCCGCCGAGGTGCGGCAGGAGCTCGCGGCGGCCCCGCCCGGGGCGATCGTGATCTGCCACATGAACCACCCGGGCGGCGGCACCGCCCCCGGGGTGGTGGCGGCGGTGCCGGGGCTGCTGGCGGCGGGGCGGCGCTTCGTCCGGCTGTCGGACGTGCTGCGGTGAGGTGCGGGGGTGGCGTGCTGCGGTGAGGTGCGGGCGTACCGCGCTGCGGCGTTAGGCCAGCCGGAGGCCTCCCGGGTGCTCCTCCTCGATGATCCGGACCAGCCAGTCGAACACCGTCGGCCCCTTGCCGGCCCGGGCGGCGGCGAGGTCGGCGCGGACGTGCTCGCGGTTGGCGGGGTGGCAGTGGGCCAGCCGCAGTTCCAGCTGGCGGACCGTCTCCGGGTAGCCGAGGTTGCGCCGGGAGACCGCGTGGTCGCGCCACTCGATCAGGTAGTCGCCGTCCTCGGGGGTGCCGTAGCCGCCGCGCAGGCAGTCGGCGAAGGCGTCGAGGTTCCGGCCGAAGTAGCCGTCGCTGCCGATGGTCTCACCGACCACGTCCCAGAAGTCGTCCAGCGTGTGGATCCGGGTGCCAGCTATCACATAGGTCACGGTCACGGGGTCGAGGATATGCCGAGTGCGGTCGCCGGTGCGCCGGACTACCGGGCGACCGCGATGGCGGTGGCGAGCAGCCCGTCACCGACGGCCCAGCGGCCCTCGAAGCCCTCGATGCGGCGGCCGTTGACGTTCGGGCCGGGGACCAGCAGGCGGGCGGTGAAGGAGCCGTCGGGGGAGAGGACCAGGTCGGCCTCGCTGAAGTCCAGGAACTGCTCGGTGAGCGGGAACCACGCCTTGTACACGGACTCCTTGGCGCTGAACAGGATGCGGTCCCACGGGGTGCCGGGGTGCTCGGCGAGCAGTTCGACGATCCGCTTCCCCTCCTCGGGCAGCGCGATGACGTCCAGGACGTCGTCCGGGAGCGGCAGGGCGGGCTCGGCGTCGATGCCGACCGAGGCGAGGTCGCCGGAGCGGGCGACGGCCGCCGCTCGGAAGCCCTCGCAGTGGGTGAGGCTGCCGACGACGCCGTCGGGCCAGCTCGGGGCGCCGCGCAGGCCGGGGACCAGCGGGCGGTAGGGGATGCCGAGGCGGGTGAGGGCGGTGCGGGCGCAGTGGCGGACGGTGGTGAACTCCCGGCGGCGCTTCGCCACCGCCTGGACGACGGCGGCCTCCTCGGCCGGTTCCAGCCGGGCCTCCGGCGGGTCGTCGTAGGACACCTCGGTCACGACGGCGTCCGGCAGCAGGTCCCCGATCACACGCTCCCCCTCGGTCGGTGCGCGGACGGCCGCCGCGCGGATCGAGCCTAACCCGGGTGGGGGTGGTCCCGGCGGGCCTTCCGGGGAAGATCCACCAGGGCCACCGGCACGCCGGGGCCACCGGGCAGGTAGGTGACGGAGTGCAGGCCGCCGGTGCAGCGGAGGGAGCGGTGGCGCTCGTACACCGGCCAGGACACCGGGGACTTGCGGTCGACGCCGACGCCGATGCCCTGGAAGGGGGGCCGTGCCGATCAGTTGGTGGACGGATCCGCGGCCGAGCGCCGCGATGCTACGGTCGTCCCCACTGGGGCGGTTCGGCAGTGCGGCCGAGGTCGCGCGGGTGGTCGGCTTCCTGGCGAGTGAGGAATCCTCGTTCATCAGTGGTGCCTGCCTCGCCGTGGACGACGGACTGACCGCGATGCTGCCCGAAGCCCTGCTGCGCTGACACCTTGTTCGAGGAGGGCCCCGCTGTGCGTGCCGAACCGGTCGCCGACACACCGTACCTGGAGCTGGGCGAGGGCCCGCTGTGGGACCAGTCCGCGCAACTGCTGCGCTGGATCGGCATCCCCGACCGGCGGGTGCTCACCCTGGACCCGGCCTCGGGCGCGATCGGCTCGCTCGAACTCGACGTCACCCCCGGCACCTTGATGCCGTACGGCGACGGCGGACTGATGCTCGCCACCGAGCGCGGCTTCGAACGGCTCGACCCGGCCACCGGCCGCACCACGCTGGTCGCCGCCGTCGAGGCCGACCGCCCGGACCGCCGGATGAACGACGGCAAGACCGACCCGTACGGCCGGCCGGTCGCCGGCTCGATGGGGCGGGGGGAGCCGCGCGAGCCCGGATCGCTGTACCGGCTGGAGCGCGACGGCGGCGTCCAGGCGATCCTCGGCGGGCTCGACATCCCCAACGGCCTCGCCTGGCCGGAGCCCGACCGGCTCTGGCACATCGACACCACCACGCGCCGCATCGCCCTCTACCCCTATCCCGAGCACGGCCCCCTCGGCGAGCGGATCCGCACGCTCGACGTCTCCCACCTGCCGGGTTACCCGGACGGCATGACGCTCGACGCCGACGGCAACCTGTGGGTGGCGTTCTGGGACGGCTGGGCGGTCCGGTGCCTCTCGCCGGAGGGCGAGGTGCTGGCGTCGGTCGAGCTGCCGGTGCCGCGCGTCACCAGTTGCGCCTTCGGCGGGCCGGACGGGCGGACGCTCTACATCACGTCCGCCCGGTCCGACCAACAGCCGCTCTCCGGCGGCCTGTTCAGCGTCCGGGTCTGACGGGGCCGGATTTGAAGGGCCCGCGTCCCTACTGCCCGAGCAGACGGGCGAAGTCCAGCCCGAGGCTGCCGAGCACCGGCAGCGCGCCGAGGTCGGTGACGGCGCCGACGGGGATGCTGTAGCCCTGGTTCACCGCGCGGGGCGCGGGTACGGGCACGGGTGCGGCGTTGGCGGGTGCGGCGGCGGCCGGGATCAGGGCGGCGCCGAAGAGCAGGGCGGCGAGTGCGGTGCGCATGGGGCGGGGCCTCCGGGGGTGGGCGTGGTGGCCTGTCAACACCCTGCGGCGCGGTGCGGTCACGTATCTTCGCCCCTTCGGCCGTATTGGTAAAGATTCCTGACTTGTGTTCATGTCAACATGTCGGCGGTCTGGACCATGCCGCCGTCGGGCGTATACGTTCTCTTCACTCGGACGGACATCGGGCGGTCTCGCTGAAGTCCCCTGCGGCTTCGGCGACTTCTGCCTGTCATGTCCATGGCTAGAGAACCGGAGGGAACCATGCGCGCCATCAGCAAGAACCTCAGGATCCTCGCGGGCGCCCCGCTCGCGGCCGCCGCCCTCATCGCCCTCACCGCCGGTACCGCCAGCGCGGCGATACCGATCAACACGCCCATGGCCGGCAAGGCCACCTACTACAACGACGCCGGCTACGGCGCCTGCGGCACCCAGATCAACGCCTCCAACCAGATGCTCGTCGCGGTCTCCCACACCTGGTGGACCAGCGCCAACCCCAACAACGACCCCCTGTGTCAGGGCATTTCGGTCAAGGTCAGCTACCAGGGCAAGACCGTCACCGTTCCGGTCAGGGACAAGTGCCCGTCCTGTGACGCCAGCCACCTCGACCTCAGCCAGCCCGCCTTCGCCCAGCTGGCCCCGCTCGGCCAGGGCGTCATCAACGGCCTCACCTGGCAGTTCGTCAAGGCCGGCCTGAACGGCAAGACCGTCGAACTCTCCGAGCCCGTCACCGGATCCACCATCGGCTGAGACCGCGGATGAGCGGCCGTGCCCGCCCCGTGACGCGGGGGCGGGCACGGTCGTCGCCCGGGGTCCACTCTCGCGTCTGACCGCCTCAGCGGCAGAGCGCGGCGTCGACGGCGTCGGCGACGCGCTGCTTGACATCGGCGGAGGGCAGGGTGGTGACGGCGATGTCGGCGGCGCGACCGTCCTCGGTGACACCACCGCGGGTCGCGTAGCCCGGGAGCGTGCCGCCGTGGCCCCAGTACACGCCGCCGCAGGACAGCGGGCGGCTGGCGAGCCCCAGCCCGTACCGGCCGCCGGGGCCCATGTACTCGGCGGGGACGGTGACCTGCATCTGGGCGAGCTGGGCCGGGGCCAGCAACTCGCCGCCGAGCAGGGCACGGAAGAAGCGGTTGAGGTCGCTGTTCGTGGAGACCAGGGCGCCGGCCGTCCAGGCCCAGGACATGTCCTGCTCGGTGACGTCCAGCGGCTGGCCACCGGGCTCCTCGGTGACGTAGCCGTGCGGGTGGCGCTCGTGCACCGTCATGTCGCCCTGGGCGGGGAAGTACGTGTGGCGCAGGCCGATGCGGTCGATGACCCGGCGGGTGATCTCCTCGCCGGCGGGCCGCCCGGTGACCTTCTGAATGATCAGACCGGCGATCAGGTAGCCCGTGTTGCAGTACTTCCAGCCCTTGCCGGGCTCGAAGTCGGGCTTCTGGGCGAGCGCGAGGTCGAGCAGGTCGCGGGGCTCGTGGTACTGGGAGAGGCTCTGGTCGGGCAGGAAGTGGGTGTAGTCGGGCAGGCCGCTGGTGTGCTGGAGGATCTGATGGACGGTGATCTTCCGCCCGTCGATGCGGCTGCCGTCGGCACCGGTGCCGCGCACGAGGCCCGGCAGGTAGGTGTCGAGGGAGGCCTCCAGATCGACCTTGCCCTCGGCGACGAGCTGCAGGACGGCGACGGCCGTGAAGGACTTGGTGTTGCTGCCCGCCCGGACCTGCCCGTCCACGGGCACCACCGCGCCGGTGGCCAGATCGCCCACCCCGGCCGTGTAGGTGCGGGCGTGCCCGTTCCGATCCCGCACGGTGGCCAGCGCGCCGGGCACACCATCCTGCCGGACCAGCGCGTCGAGCCGCTGCTGGACGACGTCGGCTCGGAGGCCCGCCGCCTGGGCTGCCGGCGCGGCGGCCACGCCGAACAGCAGGACGCCTGCGGCGACGGCCGCTGCGCTGAGCCGGAATGGTCGAATCCTGTACGGCGTGGACGGGTTCACGGAGCGTCTCCTCTCGCCGGGCCGGCGCGCCCGGGACCACCAGGGCACCACGCGGCACCGGCGACGGTCGTCCGCGCGCAGGAGGAGCGGGGGTCGGAGCCGTGGTCCTGGCGGCCTACGACCTGCGGGGTATGAACTGCGATCCAGCCGTTGGTGTGTGACGGTGAGTCAGAGCTGCCATGGCTCCTCCCCGTCCCGCAGGTAGCGGGTGCGGCCGTCGGCGAGTGCGCGGAGTGCGGCTTGGAGGCGGGTGTGTTGGCGCGCCCGCAACCGGGCAGCCACCTCGGGTGCTGGGAGGAAGAGTGCTTCGGAGAGTTCGTCGTCATGTGGACGGACGTTGGCGGCAAGGGCGGGGGCGAGGGTTCCGGCGTCGAAGATGAACGCGATCTGGTCGTCCCAGGGCCCGTGCGGTGCCACCCAGTCCACGACGAGGAGGGCACGGACGGCGATGTCGAGGCCCAACTCCTCGCGCAGCTCCCGCACGGCTGCCTGGTCAGGGGGTTCGTTGGCCTCGGCCATGCCGCCCGGCAGGTCCCAGCCGTCCTTGTAGGTCGGGTTGACGGTCAGGATGTGGCTGCTCTCGTCTCGCAGGATGACGTCGGCCGAGACACGCTTGCGGGCCTGCCTGGCGTTGCCTTCGGAGAGGTAGGCGTTCCAGGCTTCGGTGTCGGTGGGTGCGGGCCTCACGATGAACCTCCCCGAGGTGACGGGATGATGTCGGCGAGTAGCAGGAGCCGGATTCTGCTCGCTTCGTCGAATCGTGTCAGGTATTCACGCACCGGGCCGTACTCCCGGTGCCTGCCCAGAAGATCGCCCAGGCCGTCCAGTTGTCGGGCGACGCGAGCTTGGCGAGGCTGCGGAGGATGGGGGTGCGGGTCGCGGAGTTCATGCCGGGGCGTGCAGCTGGATGCGGGTGCTGGAGCTGTTGGCGGTCTGACAGGGTGGCTGGCCGGGCGGGGGGATCTTGGCAGTGTGGGGGTGTTCCGGCGTGACCGGTGCGGCGTAGCGTCCGGGCAGGTCGGCGACGGGTGTGGGAGGTTCTGGTGGCGGTCAACGGCGAGGTGTCGTTCTGGTACGCGGCGAGTGGGCTGCCGGAGCCGGGGCCGGCGTTGCCCGGGAGCGCGGATGTGGACGTGTGCATCGTCGGCGGCGGGTACACCGGGCTGTGGACGGCGTACTACCTGAAGAAGGCGGAGCCGTCGTTGCGGATCGCGGTGCTGGAGCGCCGGTTCTGCGGTTACGGCGCCTCGGGGCGCAACGGCGGGTGGCTGTACAACGGGTTCGCGGGCCGGGGCGCGTTCGCGAAGCGGTACGGCCCGGGTGCGGCGGCGGCGATGCAGCGGGCGATGGACGAGGCGGTCGGGGAGGTCGTGGACGTCGCCGCCGCCGAGCGGATCGACGCGCACATCGTGCGCGGCGGGGTGCTCGAAGTCGCCAGGAACAGAGCCCAGTTGGAGCGACTCAAGGCTTTCGCCGCCGCCGAGCGGGCGTACGGCGAGGGCCGCGTCGAGCTGCTGGGCGCGAAGGAGGCCGCCGACCGGATCGCCGTCGCGGGCACTCTCGGCGGCACCTGGACGCCGTACGGTGCACGGATCCAACCGGCGGAGCTGGTACGCGGGTTGGCGCGGGTGGTGCGGGATCTCGGGGTGGCGGTGCACGAGGGGACGGCGGTGACGGCGATCCTGCCGGGCACCGCGTACGCCCGGCCGCGCGCGGTGACGCCGCAGGGCACGGTGACCGCCGAGTACGTGCTGCGCGCCACCGAGGGGTTCACGGCCGGCCTGCGCGGCGAGCGGCGGACCTGGCTGCCGATGAACTCGGCGATGATCGCCACCGAGCCGCTGCCGCCCGCCTTCTGGGCGGACGCGGGCTGGCAGGGTCGCGAGGTGCTGGGCGACTTCGCGCACGCCTACATGTACGCGCAGCGCACCGCGGACGACCGGATCGCGCTGGGCGGCCGGGGTGTGCCGTACCGGTTCGGCTCGCGGACGGACGCCGACGGCGGCACCCAGGTGGAGACCGTGCGCCAGCTCCGGCAGATCCTGAACCGCTTCTTCCCGGCGGCCGCGAGCGCCCGGATCGACCACGCCTGGGCGGGCGTGCTCGGCGTGCCCCGGGACTGGTGCGCCACGGTGGAGCTGGACCGGGCGAGTGGTCTCGGCTGGGCGGGCGGGTACGTCGGCAGCGGGGTGACCACGACGAACCTGGCGGGCCGGACCCTGCGCGACCTGGTCCTCGGGCGGGACACCGGGCTGACCGGGCTGCCCTGGGTGGGCCACACCGTGCGCCGCTGGGAGCCCGAGCCGCTGCGCTGGATCGGGGTGCACGCGATGTACGCGGCCTACCACGCGGCGGACCGCCAGGAGGAGGGCGGACGGGCCACCACCTCGCCGATCGCCCGCGTCGCGGACGTCGTCTCCGGGAGGTAGCGGCGCGGACGGCGGCGAGCACGCCGGACGGTGGCGAGCACGGTGGCGGATCCGCCACCCCGGATCCGCCACCGTGATCGCCACGGCCGTTCGGACGCTCCACCGTGCAAAGCGGCCCGGGAGCAAGCACGGTGGGGGCGTGCTGAGGAGAAGGCCGGCGGCCCTGTGCGCCCTGTGCGTCCTGCTGTTCTGCGTGCCGGCGACCGGCGCGCAGGCCAGGTCGCCCGGGTGGGCGGTCGTGGTGGTGGACCAGGAGTCCCGTAGCGTCCTGGTGCTGCAGAGCGCCGAGGAGCTGATGGCCTACCGGGGCCCGGGGCGGCTGCCGGTCGTGTGGGGCTGGAGCGCCGACCGGGCGGCCGGGCTCGCGGACCTGACGCCCGCGCGGAGCTGGGCGAATCCGGACGAGGCGAAGAGCCGGGTCCGGCAGGGCCGGCGCTACCTGCTGACCACCGCCTCCGGCGGCCTGGCCGCCGTCGTGGACACCACCACCGGCGCGACGCGCTGGGCGGCGGACCTGGGCGGGGCGGCCAATCCGCACAGCATCGAGCTGCTGCCGGACGGCAACGTCGCGGTCGCGGCGAGCGGTGGCGGGTGGGTGCGGCTGTACGCGGCCTCGCAGGGGCCGCGTGCCACCGCCCACGCCGGCTACCCGCTCCCGGGCGCGCACGGCGTGCACTGGGACGGCCGGACGGGCCTGCTCTGGGTGCTCGGCGACGACGTGCTGACCGCGCTGCGGGTGGGCGGCACCCCGGCGGCGCCCACCCTGACCGCCGTCCGGTCGACGCCGCTGCCCGACCCCGGCGGGCACGACCTCGCGCCGGTGCTGGCCGAGCCGGGGCGGTTCTGGGTGAGCACGCTGACCGGCCTGTGGCGGTACGACCCGGCGGCCGACCGCTTCTCCGCCGTGCGGCTGGACGACCCCGCAGCCGTCCGGGACGTGAAGAGCGTCGGGGACGAGCCCGGCACCGGACGGCTGCTGACCGTGGCCCCCGACCACAGCGGGCCGTGCTCCTGGTGCACCTCGGTGATCACCCTGCACCGGCCGGACGGGACGCGGATGCTGCGGGGGACGCACCTCTACAAGGCGAGGTGGTGGGGAGGCTGGTAGCAGATTTTCGACGTGCAGGTGCCGGTTTCGGGGTTCGGGTCGGCGATGCCACCCGTTCTGCCGACGGCATTCGGATGATGGGGCATATTGTGTACCCCGGCAAACTACTCCAATAGAAGTGAGTTTCCCGTCGCCGTCCGTAAACCATCCGTCCACCGTGTCGGCTGGGATAGCGTCGAAGGCGTCGGGGGGCCGACACCGATTCGGTGTATTCGAACACCAGCTACCGGGCCGTAATGGCCGGATTGAGTCATGGAGAAAAACGTGTCGAATTTGATGCCGGAAAACATGCCGGAGAAAATGCCGGACACCGTCGACGACCTGCAGCTCGCGGCGGAATCGCTGGCCGCTTTCCCGGCCCGGGGCGCGGCCGGAGGCGCGGATGTCACCGAGCGTCTCGCGGCGGTCGCCGAACTCTGCCGGTCGGTTGACGCGGTGCTCGACAGCCTGGTCGTCCAGGTCGCCGCGGAAGCGGCCGAGGAGGGTTGGACGGCGGCCCGGATGGCGGCCGAACAGTCCGGTTACTACGCCAGGTTGCGCCGGGCACTGCTCCCCGCCGCGACCGGCGCCGGGCTGACGCAGCAGTGAGCGCGCTGCACCCGGGCGTGCACGTGCTGTCCTGCCCCACCCGGTGGAGCGACGTCGACGAGAACGGGCACATCAACAACGCCCGGCTGGTCGGCTACGTCCAGGAGGGGATTTACGACATGTTCTGCCACCACGAGACCGCCGTCCGGGACGCCCTGTTCCCGTCCGGATTCATTATCGCGCGACACGAGATCGATTTTCTGGAGCAGTTGTACCACCGGCCCGAGCCATTGTCGGTGCAGTTGACGGTTGAACGGATCGGGCGGAGTTCCACGCATATCGTGGTGGATGTCTGCCGTGACCCGCTGACGTTTATGCGGGCCAGGACCGTGGTGGTCGCGCGGGATCGTGAATCCGGCCGCTCGCGCAAACTCAGTTCGAACGAGCGGCGTTTTCTCGAGGCGTTTATGCCGGACGAGGTGCGGGCCCCCGCCGTTCCGGCTGTGCCCGCTGTGCCCACCGCGCCGGCCGTGCCGGTCACGGCGCCGCCGCCGCAGCGCGTGGCGGCCCGCACGGGTGCCGCGCTGCCGCACCGCACCCGCAGACGGTGTCGGGCCTCGGCGGCCTGACACCCGGGCCCCTGGTGGCCCCGCGCCGGGCAGGGCGCGGGCCGGCGACGTGATCGACAACGGCGTCGATCCGTCCGGCCGGTCTCCCTGCCGCCGTGCCGCCGTGCCGCAGTACGCTGAGCAGCACGGGTACCGGCGAACCCCAGGCGGTCACGGGCCGTGACGGCGCAGCCGACCGGACCTCGCCGCCACCAGCCGTCCGCCACGGGCCGTCCGCCACCATCGGGCCACCGGGCCACCGGGCCACGGATCGTCCGCGCGAGGGCCGGCGGCTCTCGGCCTCCGGCTTCCGGACGGAACGCAGCCGGTCCCCGCCGACCGGAAGGAGGACGCGATGACCATCTCCCCGGAGGACTTCCGCGCCCGCGTCGTCGACTGCGGGGAGTACCCGAGCGAGGCGGAGGCGGAGCACGCCATCCGGGTCGTGCTCGCACTGCTCGGTGAGCACCTGGTCGGGGCCGAACGGGCCGAGCTCGCCGACGCGCTGCCCGAGGCGTACGCCCCGCTGCTGCGCGATGCCGGGCCCGCCGCCGGACCGCTGACCGCCGAGCGCTTCGTGCGCGGTGTGGTCGGCTGGATCGACGGCGCGACCGAGGCGACCGGGCCGTGGGACATCGGGGCCGTGCTCGGCACCCTCGCCGACCTGGCCCCGGGGGAACTGGTCGACCGTGTGGTCGAGCAGCTCCCGGACGGCTACGACCTGCTGTTCGGCCACCCGGTGTCGGCCTGGGCCGGCGCGCCGGTGGTGGCCCGGAACAGCTCCGCACCCCGGCCGGTCAGCTCGACCGGTCCGGCGCCCGGCCGCAGGTAGGCGGACGCGCCCCGGGGGAGGTCGAGGTCCGCGAAGCCGGGGGCGTGCAGTCGGGCGTGGCCCTCGACGCACAGCAGGATCTGCGGGGTGGGCAGCTCGGCGCGGACGGCGGCCGGGCCGGGGCGCAGCCGGGAGAGTCGGAACTCCTCGGCGGGGGAGGGGAATTCTTCCTCGAACCGGTCTCCTGGGAGCGCCGCGAGGACATGCGGTTCACCGGTGCGGAAGGACGTGACCGCCAGCAGTCCGTCGACGTCGACGTGCTTGGGGGTGAGCCCGCAGCGCAGCACGTTGTCCGAGTTGGCCATCAACTCCACACCCACGCCCCGGAGGTAGGCGTGTGGCACGCCGGCGTCCAGGTAGAGGGCCTGGCCCGCCGTGAGCCGGACGTGGTTGAGCAGCAGCGCGGCGATCAGGCCCGGGTCGCCGGGGTACTGCGCGGCGGCGCGGGCGTAGCCGGCGCAGGCCTCGGCGAACGGGCCGCCCTCGGCCGCGAGCCGGTGCAACGCCCTGGTGACGTCGCCGAGTTGGGGGCGGCTGGGCCGGTCCTCGGCCAGGACCCGGCGCAGCAGCGCGGGCAGGACCTCGGCGGCGGGCTGCGCGCGCAGGTCGTCCGCCCAGGGGGCGAGCAGCGGGACGTCGAGTGCGTCCAGCAGCCGGGCCGTGTCGGCGGCCGGGCGGAATCCGCACAGTGCTTCGAAGTCCCCGAGGGCGCAGATGAGTTCGGGCTTGTGCCCGGGGTCCTTGAAGACCCGCTCGGGTGCGTCGAGCGGGACCCCGCGGGCCTCCTCGGCCGCGTACCCGGCCGCCGCCTGGGTCCGGGTCGGGTGGACCTGGAGGGAGAGCGCCCGGTCGGCGGCCAGCACCTTGAACAGGAACGGCAGCGCCGGGCCGAACCGCCCCACGGTGTCCGGCCCGAGCATGGCGTTCGGGTATCGCTGGATGAGTTCGTCCAGCGGCTGCGGCCCGCCGGCGCCGTCCGGAGCCAGCAGCTCGGAGGGCGCCGACGGGTGTGCGCCCATCCACAGTTCGGCCTGCGGGGCGCCGGTCGGCGCGGTGCCGGTCAGTGCGGGGATGGCGGTGGGCGAGCCCCACGCGTACGGGCGGACCGGGTTGTGGAGCAGGGCGAAGGGCGGGAGCGACATGGCGCGGCCTCCGAGGGGTTCGGGTCAGCGGCAGAGCGCGGCCGCGCCGATCAGCCCGGCATCGGTGCCGAGTTCGGCGCGGCGGACGTCGAGGCCGCGGATGTAGGACAGCGTGGCGTAGCGGTCGAGGTGGCGGGCGAGCGGTGCGAACAGGACGTCGCCGGCGGTGGCGACGCCGCCGCCGACCACCACCCGGTCGAGGTCGACCAGGGCCGCGGTGGCGGCGATCCCGGCTGCGAGAGCCTGGGCGGCGCGGTCGAAGGAGGCGAGCGCGACCGGGTCGCCCGCCTCGGCGCCGGCGGCGACGGCCCGCGCCGAGCGGTCCTCCCCGGCCGGGCGCCAGCCCTCGGCGAGGGCCCGGCGGGCGATCGCGGTGCCGCTGGCGAGGCCCTCCAGGCAGCCGCGCGAGCCGCACGGGCAGGGCTCGCCGTCCAGGTCGACGGTGATGTGGCCGAGGTGGCCGGCGTTGCCGCTGGGGCCGGGCCGGACGGCGCCGTCGAGCACCAGCCCGGCGCCGACCCCGGTCGACACCACCAGGCACAGCGCGTTGGCCGCGCCCCGGGCGGCGCCCTGCCAGTGCTCGGCGGCGGCCATCGCGACGCCGTCCCCGGCCAGGTGGACGGGCGGCCGCCGGGCGGCCACCGCCGGGTGCGTGGCGACCTCGGCGACCAGCGGGAAGTCGCGCCAGCCGGGGATGTTGACGGGGCTGACGGTGCCGGCGGCGAGGTCGACCGGGCCGGCGCTGCCGATCCCGACGGCCGTCACGGCGGCCCAGTCGGCGGTGCCGGCGAGCCGGTCCAGCACCTCGTGCACGACGGCGAGCACGGCCGCGCCCGGCTCCCGGGCCGGGGTGGGCAGTTGGAGCCGGTGCCGCAGCCGCCCGTGGCCGTCGACCAGCGCCCCGGCGATCTTGGTGCCGCCGATGTCCACGGCGGCGAACAGCGGGGTGGCGGCGGGCGGCGGGGTGAGGGTCATCGCGGCGGGCTCCAGGCGGGTTCGGGCGGGGGTGGCGCCCCGGCGGGCGGGCCGGGGCGCCGATCAGCGTAGTGCGGCACGCGGGACGCGGCGGGCGGGGGTGCGAGACCCCCAACGGCAAGGCTCCGAACGGCAGGGCCCCCAACGGCAGGGCCCCGGATGGCAGGGCCCCGCCGTCAGTCGGCCGTGCTCAGCCCGCCGCGCTCAGGCGCAGCGTGACCAGCTCGAACGGCCGCAGCGCCAGCCGCACCGCGCCGTCCTCCACGGCCACCTCGCCGCGGGTGCCGTCCCAGGGCCGCTCCAGCAGGTCGCAGGGGACGGCGCCGGCCAGCGGGTAGGAGGTGGTGAGCAGGCCACGGGCGCGGCCGCCGCCGGCCTCGTAGACCCGGACGATCAGGTCGCCGCTGCGGTCGTCGGCGAGCTTGACCGCGCTGACCACCAGCGCGTCGTTGTCGAGCCGCACCAGCGGCGCGACCTGCTCGGCGCTGCCGGTGACGCGCCGCTCGGGCAGGCCGATCCGGTAGCCCTCGCGGACGGCGTCGCCGATCGCCGCGCCCGGGACGAGGGCGTGCCGGAAGCGGTGCAGGCCCTGGTCGGTCTTCGGGTCGGGGAAGCGGGGCGCGCGCAGCAGCGAGAAGCGGACGGTGGTGGTGGTGCCGCCGTCGGTGTCGCGCACGGCGCGGGTGACGTCGTGGCCGTAGGTGGAGGCGGTGACGAGGGCGACGCCCCAGCCGGGCTCGTCGAGGTGGACGAAGCGGTGGTTGCAGGCCTCGAACTTGGCGGCGTCCCAGCTGGTGTTGGTGTGGGTGGGCCGGTAGAGGTGGCCGAACTGGGTCTCGGCGGCGTACCGCTCGGTGTGCACGTCCAGCGGGAACGCGGCCTTGAGGAACTTCTCGGTCTCGTGCCAGTCGACCTCGGTGTCGATGTCGAGCCGCTGCTCGCCCGCCCGCAGGGTGAGCGTCTGGACGACGGTGGACGAGCCGAAGGAGCGCGCGACCCGGACGGTGGCCTGGTCGGGGGCGGAGAGCGCCGTCAGCGCGTCCACGGCGGTCAGGTCGGTGACAGTGTTGCGGTAGAACTGGTCGACGTCCCAGGCGTCCCACATGTTGGGGAAGTCCGGGTGCAGTTGGAGCAGGTTGGCCCGGGTGCCGGGGGCGACGCTCTCGCGGCCGCTCGCCACCTCGACCACCGACGCCACCAGGCCTTCGGCGTCCACGACCACGTCCAGCAGCCCGTTGCGCAGCAGGAAGCCGCCCTCGGGCCGCTCGACGACCTCGCAGACGCCCGCGCCGAACACGGCCGGGGCGGCCCCGCCGGCCGGGACGGCCGAGCGCGGGTGCGGCGCCGAGTTGAACACCAGCTCGTGCCCGCCGGCGGTGTCCCCGGCGAGGGCCTGCTGGGCGCCGTCGATCAGCGAGTCCAGCTCCGCGGCCAGCGCCGCGTACGTCGCCTCGGCCTCGCGGTGCACCCAGGCGATGGAGGAGCCGGGCAGGATGTCGTGGAACTGGTGCAGCAGGACGGTCTTCCAGATCCGGTCCAGCTGCTCGTACGGGTAGGCCGCGCCGGTGCGCAACGACGCGGTGGCGCACCAGAGTTCGGCCTCGCGCAGCAGGTTCTCGCTGCGCCGGTTGCCCTGCTTGGTCTTCGCCTGGCTGGTCAGGGTGGCCCGGTGCAGCTCCAGGTAGAGCTCGCCGACCCAGACCGGCGGGTTCGGGTACTCGGCCTCGGCCTTGGCGAAGAACTCGGCGGGCTTCTCCCAGCGGACGGTGGCCGAGCCCTCCAGGTCCTTCATCCGGCCCGCCTTGGCGACCATCTCTCGGGTGGTGCCGCCGCCGCCGTCGCCCCAGCCGGTCGGGGCGAGCGAGTGCCGGGCCACTCCCTTGTCCTTGAAGTTCCTTGCAGCGTGGGCGATCTCGCTGCCCTTCATGGAGCAGTTGTAGGTGTCCACGGGCGGGAAGTGGGTGAAGATCCTCGTCCCGTCGATGCCCTCCCAGAGGAAGGTGTGGTGCGGGAACTTGTTGATCTGGCTCCACGAGATCTTCTGCGTCAGCAGCCACTTGGAGCCCGCGTTGCGGATGATCTGCGGCAGGCCGCCGGTGAAGCCGAAGGTGTCGGGCAGCCACGCCTCGTGGTTCTCCACCCCGAACTCGTCCAGGAAGAACCGCTTGCCGTGCACGAACTGCCGGGCCATCGCCTCCGAGCTGGGCATGTTGGTGTCGGACTCGACCCACATGCCGCCGGCCGGGACGAACCGGCCCTCCGCCACGGCCTTCTGCACCCGGGCGTACACCTCGGGGCGGTGCTCCTTGATCCAGGCGAACTGCTGCGCCTGGGACATGGTGTAGAGGAAGTCCGGCTCGTCCTCCAGCAGCGCGGTCATGTTGGCGGTGGTGCGCGCCACCTTGCGGACGGTCTCGCGCAGCGGCCAGAGCCAGGCCGAGTCGATGTGCGCGTGGCCGATCGCACTGATCCGGTGCGCGGACGGCACGGCGGGCGCGGCCAGCACCCCGGCGAGCTCCGAACGGGCGGCGGCCGCCGTGCCGTTGACGTCCTGGAGGTCGATCGCGTCGAGCGCCCGCTCGACCGCGCGCAGGACGTCCCAGCGGCGGGCGCCGTCCACCGGCAGCTCGGCCATCAGCTCGCCGAGCACCTCCAGGTCGATCACCAGCTGCCAGACCGTCTCGTCGAAGACGGCGAGGTCCATCCGGGTCAGCTTGTACTGCGGCTGGTCGCCGGCGGTGTCCTTGTCGCCCAACTCGGTGGGCAGGAAGGGGTGGTAGTCCAGGATGACCGGGTTGGAGGCCGCCTCGACGTGCAGCAGCACCTGCTCGCCGCCGGCCGCGGGGGCGGCGACGCGCACCCACTGGTTCTGCGGGTTGAGGCCCTTCACCGGGGTGCCGTCCGGGCGGTAGACCAGGCCCTCGCACTGGAAGCCGGGCATGTTGGCGTCGAAGCCGAGGTCGATCAGCGCCTCGACCGTCCGCCCGGCCCAGGCCTGCGGCACGGTGCCGGTCACGGTGATCCAGCTGGTGCCCCACGGCGCGCCCCAGGCGTCGCCGACCGCGATCGGGGTGCGCGGCGCGGCCAGGCCCTCGGCGACCGGGACGGGCTCGCCGGGCGCCGTCCAGATGCCGACCTCCAGCGGGACGGACTCGGGGTAGACGGCCGGGCGGATGCGCTCGTCCAGGACGCGCTTGAGGCGGGACTCGACCAGCGTGCGGTCATCGTGCATGTCAGCGGGCTCCGTTGCGTGACTGAGGGGCGTGTCTGAGGGGCGTGAGTGAGGATCGTGACTGAGGGGTAACGGCTGGGGCGAAGGGTTACAGGGACCGTACGTCGTCCGGGTGGACCACCTCGGTGATCCCGCGCGCGGCCAGGTGGGCCCGGTCCTCGGCGTGCTCGGCGAGGACGGTGGTCGGGCGGGCGCCCGCCTCGGCGAGGCGCATGAACGCCTCGTAGACGGCGCCGCCGGGCCCGCAGACCGAGCGCTTGGGCGCGGTCACCTCGTCCCCGGTGGCCACCACCACGGCGGTGGTGCGCGGCGCGGGCGGCTGCCAGGAGCGGCGCGCCTCGGCGGCGGCCTCGGCCAGCCGGGCGCCGGCCGGCTTGACCGCGCGGTCGGTGGTGAGCAGGCCGAGGCTGTACTCCAGCTCGGGGAAGTCGGCCAGCGAGCGGTCCACGTCGTGCGAGCACCACCAGGTGACGCCCCACACGTCCGGGCAGTCCAGCACGGCCTCGACGGTGGCGCCGGTGAACCGGGCGGCGTCCTCGGCGGTGATGTGCGGGGCGGGGGCGCCGACCTCCTGGAGCCAGACCGGGCGGGCCGGGTCGTCCGCCCAGGCCTTGGAGAGCTCGACCAGGTAGGCGGCGTGCTGCGCGGTGGCGGTGGAGTGGGCGCCGTAGCGCTGGGCGGTGCCGTTGAACACCCAGGAGTGCACGGCGGTGGCGGCGCCGATCCGGGCCGAGTGCCAGGGGGTGAAAGGGTGTTCGTCCAGGTACCAGGCGGCGTCGTAGGAGGCGTGCAGGTGCATCCGGCCGGGCGCGCCCTGCTCGCAGGCGTCGAGCATCCGGCGCAGCCAGGCGTCGGCCTGCCCGGGGGTGATCCGGTCGGGATCGGGGTGCGGCTCGCCGGAGAACTGGTTGATCTCGTTGCCGAGCGTCATGCCGAGGAAGTTGGGCCGCTCGTGCAGCGCCTCGGCGAGGGTGCGCAGGTAGGCGGCCTGGCCGTCGAGGACCTCGGGGTCGGTGAAGATGTTGCGCCGGTGCCAGGTCTGGGTCCAGGAGGGCAGGAAGTCGAAGCTCGACAGGTGGCCCTGGAGGCCGTCCACCGCGACGTCCAGGCCGCGTTCGCCGGCCGCGTCCACCAGGGCCGCCAGCTGCTCGACGGCGCGCGGGCGGATCAGGGTGCGGTTGGGCTGGAACAGCGGCCAGAGCGGGAAGACCCGGACGTGGTCCAGGCCGAGTGCGGCGATGGAGTCGAAGTCGGCGCGGACGGCGTCGAGGTCGAAGTCGAGCCAGTGGTGGAACCAGCCGGCGCTGGGCGTGTAGTTGACGCCGAAGCGGGGGCGCTGCGGTGCGGGGGTGCTCATGGGCGGGTGATTCCTCAACGGGTTTGGGGCGAACGGGCGGTGGGGTCAGGAATCGTCGGACACGTCCTCGGTCGGACGGCCTAACCCTTGACGGCTCCCTCCTCGACGCCCTTGAAGAAGAAGCGCTGGCAGACGCCGAACACCACGACGATCGGCAGGAAGGCGATCATGGTGCCGGCCGCGATCAGCCGCGGGTTCGCGGAGAAGGTGCCGTTGAGGTACTGGAGTCCGACGGTGAGGGTGTACTTCTGCGGGTCGTTGAGCACGATCAGCGGCCAGAGGAAGTCGTCCCAGGCACCGATGAAGGTGAAGATGACGATCACGCTGAGCATGCCGCGCACGTTGGGCAGGCTGATGTGCCAGAGGCGCTGCCACACGGTGGCGCCGTCGACCAGGGCGGCCTGGTCTAGTTCGAGCGGGACGGCGGCGAAGGCGGTGCGCATCAGCAGCACGTTGAGCATGGCGATCGCGCCGGGCAGGGCGACGCCGGTCAGGCTGTCGGCCAGACCGAGGCCGCGCACCAGCACGTACTGGGAGACGATGGTGACCTCGCCGGGGAGCACCAGGGTGGCGAGGAAGAGGCCGAGGACGAGCTTGGCGCCGCGGAAGCGCAGCCGGGCGAGCGCGTAGCCGGCCAGGGTGCAGCCGACCACGTTGCCGGTGATGCAGATGGCGGCGACGATCAGCGAGTTGAGGGCGTAGGTCCAGACCGGGATGGTCTCGGCGACCTTGCCGTAGTTGCCGAAGGTCAGCTGTTCGGGGATGAAGCTCGGGGTGCTGGTGTAGACGTCCTCGTTGGGACCCTTGAGGGAGGTGGAGAGCTGCCACAGGAACGGCCCGACCACCAGCAGCAGGACGAGCACCAGGAGCAGGTAGCGGCCGGCGGTCTGGGCGGGGGAGGGGGTGTTGAAACCCCGGGAGCCCTGGGAGCCCCGGGGTCCCTGCGAGCCCTGCGAGTCTTGAGCGCGGCGGGCGGCCTTCGAACGGGGGGAGGTCACGGGGTTCAGGCCGCCTTCCGGTTCAGGCGCATCAGCAGCAGCATCGGGCCGAGGGTGATGACGAACAGCATCAGGCTGAGCGCGGAGGCGTAGCCGAGGTGTCCGTTGAAGCCGCGGCTGTACATCTGGATCAGCATCACCACCGACATGTCCCGCCCGCCCGGGCCGCCCTGGCCGTGGGAGAGCACGTACAGCTCGGAGAAGACGCGCAGCGCGCTGACCGAGATGAGGACGGAGACCAGCATCATGGTCGGCCGCACCCCGGGCAGGGTGACGTGCCAGAACCGGCGGATCGGGCTGGCGCCGTCGACGGCCGCCGCCTCGTGCAGTTCGCGCGGGACGTTGGCGAGGGCGGACAGGTAGATGACCATGTAGTAGCCGAAGCCCTTCCAGACGGTCAGGGCGATCGCGCTGAACAGCAGCAGCCAGCGGTCGGTGAGGAAGGCGACCGGGGAGTCGGTCATCCCGGACTGCTGGAGCAGGCCGTTGACCAGGCCGCGGTCGTCCAGCACCCAGCCCCAGATCAGCGCCACCACGACGGCGGAGGCGATGACCGGGGTGTAGAAGGCGGTGCGGAAGAAGGTGATGCCGGGGACCTTGCGCTGGACGAGCAGGGCGAGCAGCAGCGGCAGGACGGTCAGCAGGGGCAGGCAGACCAGCATGAAGACGATGCTGTTGAGCAGGGCGTCGGCGAGCTGTTCGTCGTCGAGCAGGCGCCCGTAGTTCTCCAGGCCGGTGAACTGCCCGCCGCCCAGGGGCTTGGCGCTGGTGAAGGACAGGATCACCGTGTTGACGGCCGGCCAGAGGTTGAAGACGGCCAGCCAGAGTATCGCGGGCCCGGCGAGCAGCCAGGGGGTGAACCAACGCCGGTGGGTCATGCCGTTGCCTTCCTGGGGGTGGTGCGGGTCATTCCCGGGTGCGGCGGGCGGGGGCGGCCCGCCGCTTGACCGGTACGGTCGGGGTGGCGGTCGGCCGTCAGCCCTTGAGCAGCTTGTTGCACTGCTCGACGGCGGAGTCCAGCGCCTGCTTGGAGCTCGCGTCGCCGCTGATGGCCAGCGCGATCTGCTGGTTGATGATGGTGCTCATGGCGTCGTCGACCTGGACGGGCTGGATCAGCTTGGCCTTGGCGAGCGAGTCGAAGGCGACCACCTTGGCGTCGCCGGCGTTGGTGCCGTCGCTCTTGCTGAAGAACGGGTCGTTCGCGGAGGCCTTGGTGGACGGGAAGACGCTGGTCAGGTGGGAGAACGCGGCCTGGTTCTCGGGGCTGGTGACCCAGCGGGCGAGGGCGACGGCGGCGGCCGGGTTCTTGGTGGTCTTCGGGATGGTCAGGCCCTGCACGTACAGCGGCGGGACACCCATGGTGGGGGAGGAGAGCATCTTCGGGGCCATCGTCGGGTTGTCGGTGGCGAGGCTGGTGATGAAGTTGCCGCCGCCGGTGGTCCAGGCCGCCGTGCCCGCGTTGAAGAGCTTGGAGTTGCCGACGTAGGTGTTGGTCAGCACGTCCTTGGGCAGCAGGCCCTCCTTGAAGGCGTCGCGGTACTTGTCGAGCAGCGCGGCGGCCTCGGGGGTGTTGAAGGTGAAGGACTTGCCGTCGTCGGACATCAGCTTCACGCCGGCGTTGTAGAGGTCGCCGAGGCCCGGCTTGCGGCTCATCAGGTAGGTCTGGCCGCCGGACTTCTCCTTCATCGCCCGGGACTGGGCGATCAGGTCGTCCAGGCTGGCGGGGAGCTTCTTCGGGTCCAGTCCGTTCTTCGTCAGGAGTTCCGAATTCCAGTAGTTCACATCGGTGTTGAGGTACCACGGGTAGCCGAAGGTGCCGTTCAGGCCGGTGTAGCGGTAGGCCTCGACGCCGCCTGCGACGTACTCGTCGGCGAGCTTGGGGTCGGCCTTGAGGACGTCCAGCAGGAGGTCCTTCTTGGCCAGCGGGAAGGCGAAGTCCGGCGGGAGGTTGACCACGTCGGGCAGGCCGCCGGACGCGGCCTGGCTGAGGACCTTGTCGGAGTAGCCCTCGCCGGGCTGGTCGAGCCACTCGACCTCGACGCCGGGGTACTTCTTCTTGAAGCCGTCGAGGACGCCTTGGACGTAGTCGGTGAACTTCGGCTTGAGCGCCCAGGTCTGGATCGAGACCTTGCCCTTGACCTCGCCGGTGGCGGCCGCACTCGCCACGCTGTCGCTGTTCTTGCTTTCGCTGGAGCCGAGTCCGCAGCCGGTGAGTGCGGCCGCGGTGAACGCCGTCGTGGTCAGTGCCGCCCAGATTCTTCGCATGAGGGTCTCCCGGTCCTGGGGGTGGGTGGGGGATCGTGCCGAGCTCGGGGGGTGGTTTTGGGTCACGGGGGTGGTGCCGAGTTCCAGAACCTGTCTTACTAAACCGGTCTAGCTATGCCAGGGACTATGCTCCCGCCTAAACTTGGATGTCAAGAGAGGAGTCGGGTTCTGTGGCCAGACCGACGATCGCCGACATCGCGCGCCAGGCCGGTGTCTCCAAGGGCGCGGTGTCCTTCGCGCTCAACGGCCGCCCCGGCGTGAGCGAGGCGACCAGGGCCCGGATCCTGCGGGTCGCCGAGGAGATGAACTGGCGCCCGCACAGCGCCGCGCGGGCCCTCGGCGGAGCCAGGGCCGACGCCGTCGGGCTGGTGATCGCCCGCCCGGCCCGCACCATCGGCGTCGAGCCGTTCTTCAGCCAACTGCTGTCCGGCCTCCAGGCGGTGCTCTCGGCCAGCTCCGTCGCGCTGCACCTCATGGTGGTCGAGGACACCGCCGCCGAGATCGAGGTCTACCGGCGCTGGGCCTCCGAGCACCGGGTCGACGGCTTCATCGTCGTCGACCTCCAGGTCCGCGACCCGCGGCTGCCGGTGCTGGACGAACTCGGCCTGCCCGCCGTCATCCTGGGCGGGCCCGGCAAGGGCGGCGGCCCGCTGCGGATCTGGGCCGACGACCGGGAGGCGATGCTCTCCATCGTCGACTACCTGGCCGCCATCGGGCACCGCCGGATCGCCCACCTCGCCGGGCTGCCGCACTTCCAGCACACCCAGCGCCGGATCCGCGCGCTGCGCGACGCCTCCCGCCGGCTCGGGCTGGAGGAGGCCGTGTCGGTGCCCACCGACTTCAGCGACGCCGAGGGCGCCGCCGCCACCCGCACCCTGCTCTCCCGGCCCCGGCGGCCCACCGCGATCGTCTACGACAGCGACGTGATGGCCGTCGCCGGGCTCGGCGTGGCCGGGGAGATGGGCGTCGCGGTGCCCGCCGAACTGTCCATCGTCTCCTTCGACGACTCGGTGCTGGCCCGGATCGTCCACCCGCCGCTGACCGCGCTCAGCCGGGACACCTTCGCGCTCGGCGAGCAGGTCGCCCGCAGCCTGCTGGCGGCCCTCGACGAGGCCGGCTCCGGGCGCGACCTGCAGATGCCCACGCCGCGGCTGACCGTGCGCGAGTCCACCTCGCCGCCGGGGGCCGAGCCACCCGACGGGGTGGTTGCTGCGCGAGTCGTTGACAGCGCTCCTGAACCGGTTTAGGTTCGCTGCGCCGAGCGGCCTCCGCCCGGCGCGCACCCAGGCCCTGTCCGGCCGATCTTGCCGGGCCCGCACCCTCCGCAGGCCCGCTCCCCCCGCGGGCCCGCCGCGTCGCCGCTGCGCAGGCCGCAGCGGCGACGCGGTCGCCCCGCCTCCTCGCGCACCGCCACGCCCACATGCACCCGGCCCGTCCACGCCGACGGCCCGCCCCCACCCACCTCCGCTCGATCGGAGCCACGCATGTCACGACGGATACCCCTGCTGCTCAGCGCCGCCCTCGCGGCCGCCGTGCTGGGCGCCGCCCCCGCCGCCCACGCCGGGCCGCAGGCGCCCACCACCCCGGCCGCCGGCACCCCCGGCACCCCTGGCGCCCAGCCCTACGCCTCGTACTGGTACCCCTCCACCATCCTCAACTGGGACCCGGCCACCGACCCGGACGCCCGCTTCAACCGCTCCAGCGTCCCGCTCCAGCCGCGCACCAGCGACCCCGCCCTCAAGGCCAACCCCAACGCCCGCACCGGCGAAGGGAAGATCGCCTCCCTGGTCTCCTTCGGGCCCACCTCCAACAACCCCTCCCAGGGCTCCGCCGACCCCAACTACTACGCCTTCGGCTACTGGCAGTACGTCGACAAGCTGGTCTTCTGGGGCGGCTCGGCCGGCGAGGGCCTGATCCTCGCCCCCAACCCGACCGTCATCGACGCCGCCCACCGCAACGGCGTCAAGGTCTACGGCACCGTCTTCTTCCCGCCCGCCGCCTACGGCGGTCAGCTCCAGTGGCTCCGCGACTTCGTCCAGAAGTCCGGCAACAGCTACCCCGTCGCCGACAAGCTCGCCCAGGCCGCCCAGTACTACGGCTTCGACGGCTGGTTCATCAACCAGGAGACCGGCGGCGGGGATTCGGCCCTCGCCACCGAAGTGCGCAACCTCATGCAGTACAGCAAGGCCAAGAGCGGCACCGAGTTCATGTGGTACGACGCCATGACCACCTCCGGCTCGGTCAACTGGCAGAACGCCCTCACCTCCGCCAACTCCCCGTTCCTCCAGGACGGTTCGAAGCGCACCTCGGACTCGATGTTCCTGAACTTCAACTGGAGCTCCGGCGGCCTGAACTCCTCCCGCGCACTGGCCCGGCAACTCGGCCGCAGCGAGTACGACCTCTACTCCGGCATCGACACCGAGGCCAACGGCTACAACACCGGCGTCGACTGGAACTCCCTCTTCCCGGCCGGCCGGCCGCACACCACCTCGCTCGGCCTCTACCGGCCCGAATGGACCTGGAAGTCCGCCACCGACCGGGCCGACTTCTATGCCAAGGACGCCCGCTACTGGGTCGGCGCCAACAACGACCCGTCCAAGGCCAACCCCGCCGACAACTGGCCCGGCCTGGCCGGCTACGTCGCCGAGTCCTCGCCGATCACCGCCAAGCCCTTCGTCACCAACTTCAACACCGGGCAGGGGGACTTCTACAACTCCGCCGGCACCCGGGTCGCCACCGGCGGCTGGAACAACCTGTCCCTCCAGGACGTCCCGCCGACCTACCGGTGGATGGTCGACTCCAGCGGCAGCCGGCTCACCCCGTCCGTCGACTTCACCGACGCCTACCAGGGCGGCTCCTCGCTGCGCCTCACCGGCACCCTGGACGCCGCCAACACCGTGCGGCTGTACGAGACCAAACTGCCCGTCGCCGCGAACACCAAGCTGGACCTGGTGGTCAAGACCCCGGCCGCCGGGCCCACCAAGCTCAAGGCCGCGGTGTCCTTCACCGACGCGCCGAACAGCTTCACCACGATCGACGTCGGCGCCAACTCCGGTACCGGCTGGGAGCGGCACGCCCTCGACCTCGCCCCGTACGCGGGCCGCACCATCGCCCAGCTCGCCCTCCGGGCCGACGGCACCGACCCCGCCTACGACGTGCGGATCGGCCAGATCTCCGTCCACGACGGCGAGGTGGGCGCCCCGGCGGCGCCCAGCGGCCTCACCGTCCTCGGCGCGAGCGACGTGACGGCGGGCTCCAGCCAGTCGCTGCGGCTCTCCTGGACGGCCGCGCCCGGCGGCGACGTCCACCACTACGAGGTGTACCGGCGCAACGCCGACGGCAGCCGGACCTTCCTCGGCGCGACCCCCAACGACGCGTACTACGTCGGGCGGCTCGACCGGGCCGGCACCGAGGACGCCACCACCCTCGACGTCGAGGCCGTCTCCACCACCTACGGCCGCTCCACGGCCGCCTCCACCACCGTCGGCTGGACGGGCACGCCGCCCGCGACCGGCGGCAACCTGGCGCTGAACCGCCCGGCCACCGCCTCCGGCCAGTGCAACGCCAACGAGGGCCCGGCCAAGGCCGTCAACGGCACCGTCAACGGCGGCACCGGCGACAAGTGGTGCAGCCTGAACAGCTCCAAGTGGCTTGAGGTGGACCTCGGTTCGGCCAAGCAGCTGTCCAAGTTCGTGGTCAAGCACGCGGGCGCGGGCGGCGAGAGCGCGGCCTTCAACACCCGCGACTTCTCGATCCAGGTCCGCTCGAACACCACCGACCCCTGGACGACGGTCGCCGACGTCACCGGCAACACCGCGGGCACCACCACCCACCCGGTGACCACCACCGCCCGCTACGTCCGGCTGGTCGTCACCAAGCCCACCCAGAACACCGACCCGGCCGCCCGCATCTACGAGTTCGAGGCCTGGGGCCAGTAGCCGGGCACGTCAGCAACTCCTGCCGGGCACGTGGCAACCGACCCCGCGCCCGGCCCCCGTACCTGCACCGAAAGGACCCTCCCCGTGCCGGTCACCATCACCGCCGTCGAGAACACCGACCTCTTCACCGGTCCCGAGGAAGCCCCGCGCCAACTGCTGCGGGTCACCCTCGACGGCCCGGCCGCCCGGATCACCGTCAGCGGTCCGGGCGTGCGCGGCGAGGCGACCGGCACGGGGCTGGTCGAAGTCCCGTTGGAGCTCACCGGCGCCCCCGAGCCGGGCACCGAACTCCCCGTCACCGTCGAGGCGGAGGGCGCCTGCGTGGACGCCCTGGTGGAGGTCGCCGAACCCGGCTGGACGATGTTCCTGGTCTCCCACTTCCACTACGACCCGGTCTGGTGGAACACCCAGGCCGCCTACACCTCCCCCTGGGAACTGCTCTCCGCCGACGCCACCACCCGGCCCCTTTGGGAACGCAACGGCTTCGCGCTCGTCGACGCGCACATGGACCTCGCGCTGCGGGACCCGGTGTACAAGTTCGTCCTCGCCGAAGTCGACTACCTCAAGCCGTACTTCGACCAGCACCCCGAGCGCCGCGAGACCCTGCGTACGCTGCTGGAGCGCGGCCAGGTCGAACTCGTCGGCGGCACCTACAACGAGCCCAACACCAACCTCACCGGCGCCGAGACCACCATCCGCAACCTCGTCTACGGCATCGGCTACCAGCGCGACATCCTCGGCGGCGACCCGCAGACCGCTTGGCAGCTCGACGTGTTCGGGCACGACCCGCAGTTCCCCGGCCACCTGGCCGCGGTCGGCCTCACCGGCAGCGCCTGGGCCCGGGGCCCCTTCCACCAGTGGGGCCCGATCCAGAAGAACTTCCGCGAGGCCAAGGACGACGCCCGGGTGATGCAGTTCCCGAGCGAGTTCGAGTGGATCGCCCCCTCCGGCGAGGGCGTGCTCACCCACTACATGCCGCACCACTACTCGGCCGGCTGGTGGATGGACTCCTCCCCGGACCTCGCCACCGCCGAACAGGCCGTCTACGAGCTGTACCGCAAGCTCAAGCCCGTCGGCGCGACCAGGAACCTGCTGCTGCCCGTCGGCACCGACTACACCCCGCCCAACAAGTGGGTCACCGAGATCCACCGCTCCTGGGCCGCCAAGTACCTCTGGCCGCGCTTCGTCTGCGCCACCCCGCGCGACTTCCTCGACGCCGTCCGGGCCGAGCTCGCCGCCACCGGCCGCCGGCCCAGCCCGCAGACCCGCGACATGAACCCGGTCTACACCGGCAAGGACGTCTCGTACATCGACACCAAGCAGGCCCAACGGGCCGGCGAGGTCGCCGCCGCCGACGCCGAGAAGCTCGCCACCCTCGCCGCCGTCCACGGCCTCGGGCAGTACCCCACCGCCGCCCTCGACAAGGTCTGGCGCCAACTCGCCTACGGCGCCCACCACGACGCCATCACCGGCTCCGAGTCCGACCAGGTCTACCTCGACCTGCTCGGCGGCTGGCGCGAGGCGCACGACCTGGCGGCCGCCGTCCGGGACGAGGCGCTGGACGCGCTGACCGCGCGGATCTCCACCGCCGGCGTCGGCTCGGCCGCCGGCGCAGGGTCGGCCGACTCGGCCGTGGTCGTCACCAACACGCTCTCCTTCGACCGGACCGACCTGGTCGTCGTCCAACTGCCCCCGCGGACCGGGGCGGTACGGGTGCTCGACGACCGGGGCGAGCCCGTGCCGAGCACCGTCGACCGGGGGGCCCTGCGCTTCCTCGCCGCCGACGTCCCCGCGCTCGGCTGGCGCACCTGGCGGCTGTTGGAGGGCCCGGCGGCGGAGCCCTGGACGGCGGCCGAGGGCGTGGTGATCAGCAACGACCGCTACCGGGTGAGCGCCGACCCGGTCCGTGGCGGCGGCCTGTCCTCCGTCCACGACCTGCTGCACGACCGGGAGTTGATCCAGGGCGGCCGGATCGGCAACGAACTGCGGGTCTACGAGGAGTACCCGCAGCACCCCGACTTCGGCGAGGGCCCCTGGCACCTGGTGCCCAGCGGGCCGGTGCGCGGCTCCGGCACGGCCCCGGCCGACGTGCGCCGCGAGACCGGCCCGCTCGGCGAGCGGCTGGTGATCGGCGGCACCGTCGACGGGATCCGCTACGAGCAGACCGTCACCCTGTGGCGCGGCCTCGACCGGGTCGACTGCCGCACCCGGGTCGTCGACTACTCCGGCGCCGACCGGCTGCTGCGACTGCGCTTCCCCGTCGACCTGCCCGGCGCGCTGCCGGTCAGCGAGGTCGCCGGCGCCGTCGTCGGGCGCGGCTTCGCCCTGCCCGACGTCGACTCCGCCGAGGCGCCGTGGACCTTGGACAACCCGGCCAACACCTGGTTCGGGCTCGGCGCCACCGCGCGCGCCGTCCTGTCCGACCCGGCCGGATCGCCGCTGGGGGAGCGGGCGTTGGGCGTCGCCGAGGTGGTCGTCCCGAGCCTGGACGACGCCGCCGACGCCCGCCCGCTGGTGGTCGCCCTCGCCCGGGTCGGCGTCACCGCCACCACCTCCGGCGCCGACTGGGCCCGGTACGGCTGGCTGGACGTCGACTCCAACCTGCCCGACTTCCGGATCGTCCTCGGCGGGCCGGAAGAGAACGACGCCGCCCGGGAGTTGATCGAGCGGGCCGGCGAGGAGTACGCGAGCGTCCTCAAGACGCACGGCGCGGTCTGGGTGCCCGCGCTCACCCCGCTCGCCGAGGTCTGGCAGCCCGGCGCCGACCTGCGGGACCTGCGGGCACTGCCCGCGCTGGTCGTCACGGACGCCGCCGCGCTGGTCGCGGACCTCGCCGACGCCCGGATCGGCGCCGTCTGCCCGTCCGAAATCGTGGACCAACTTGCCGACCACACCGTCGCGTTGCTCAGCTTCGGCCTGCCCGGCTTCGCGGTCGACACCACCGGGGCCCTGCACCTCTCGCTGATGCGCTCCTGCACCGGCTGGCCCTCCGGCGTCTGGATCGACCCGCCCCGGCGCACCCTGCCCGATGGTGCATCCTTCCAACTCCAGCACTGGACCCACGAGTTCAGCTACGCCCTGGTCGGCGGCCCGGGCGACTGGCGGAGCCAGACCCTGCCCGCCCAGGGCCAGGAGTTCAACCACCCCCTCTACGCCCGGATCGCGCCGCCGCAGGACGGCCCGCTGCCGGCCACCCTCTCCTGGCTGCGGATCGAACCTCAGCGCGAAGTCCTGCTCGGCGCGCTCAAGCCCGCCGGCAACCCCATCGCGCACGGCTCGGCGGCGGCAGTCGGGCGCGAACTCGCCGTCCGGCTGGTCGAGTCGACCGGCCTCGGGCGCACGGCGGAACTCGGCGGCGCCCTCGGGCTGAGCCACCTGCGGCCCGCCGACCTGCTGGAACGCCCCCTCGGCGAGGCCGCCGAACGCGTCGACCTCGCCGGCTCGCAGATCGCCACCCTGCTCGCCGCCCCCGGCGTCGCCGCCGAACCCGGCGGCCCGGTCCTCGGCCCGGTCGCCGAACCCGCGCAGCCCGTCCACGCCCGCTACTGGCTGCACAACCGGGGCCCGGCGCCGCTCGGCTACCTGCCGGTCTCCGTCGGCGCCTCGCCCGGCCTGCTGCGGACGGACGGCGAGGCGGTCGAACTCTCCGTCGCCCTGTCCTCGCAGCTGCGCGACGCGGCGGTCGAGGGCACGGCCGTCGTCCTGCCGCCCGAGGGCTGGCAGACCAGCCTCGGCAGCCGCCCCTACCGGCTGGAGCCCGGCGGCCACCTGCGCTTCCCGGTCACCCTCACCCCGCCCGCCGACGCGTCGCCCGGCCTGCACTTCGCCGCCGTCCGGATCGTGCACGACGGCCAGGAGATCGAGGACGTCGTGACCATCGCCGTCGGCGACCTCCCCGGCCTGCTGCCCGTCCCCGGCGACACCCCCGAGGACTGGACGATCGCCCAGGGCACCAAGGCCACCACCGGCCGCGACACCGGCCTGGACGTCGCCGTCTCCGAGGAGACCCTGCGCGTCACCCCGGGCGGCCGCACCACCCTCGGCCTCACCCTCACCAACCGCACCCGCGGCGAGATCCGCGGCGAACTGCAACTCGTCTCCCCCTGGGGCACCTGGGAGGCCATCGCCGACCCGGTCCGCGGCTTCACCGTGGCGGCCGGATCGTCCTCGACCGTGGACTTCGAGATCGCCGCCCCCGAATCCACCGACCCCGGCGCGTACTGGGCGCTGGCCAAGGTGATGTGGTTCGGCCGCTGCCAGTACGCCCCGACCGTCGCCCTGGAGGTGGAGGCATGACCCTCGGTCTGCTCGACGGCCGGCCGCTCCCACGCACCGCCCTCGACCACCGCCTCGCCGCCCTCCGCACCGGCCCGCGTTCCACCGCCCTGCCCCAGCCCGGCAGTTCGGAGGACCGCCAGCTCACCCGCTGGGTCGCCCAGGTGCTGCTGACCGAGGCGCTGTGCGAGGCGGTCGCCACCGAGCGCGACCTGCCCGTACGGTCCACCGGCCCGGCCCGCCTCGACCAGCAGGCCGCCGTCGAACTCGGCTCCATCACCGCCGCCGCCTACGAGGGCAGCGCAGCCGTCCGGGCCGTCTACGCGGCGGTCACCGCCGACGTCGAACCCTCCGCCGCCGACGTCGCCCACTACCGCACCCTGACCACCCGCCCGCCGTCGGCCGTCTGGCACCTCGCCCTCCCCGACGGCGAGTTGGAGGCCGACCCCGACACCCTGCCCGCCGCCCTCGCCGAAGCCCTCCGCGAGGCCGCACCCGGCACCTGGGCCACCGCCGGCCCCTGGACGGCCGCCCTCCTCGCCGTCCGCACCACCCCGGAGGAGCGCGACCCCACCGCCGACCTGACCGAAGCCGCCCGCCGCGCCGCCTTCGTCCGCTGGCTCGACCACGAGCGCGCCCAACGCCTCACCCTCGTCGAGGGATTGGAACACCCCGGCGACCCGGCCCAACCCGACAACCACCACCGCCACTGAGGCGCCGCCCCCTCCGCCGATCTCGACGGTGGCCCCGTCGAGGTCGGCGAAGGGGGCCGGTGGCCAGGCTCAGCCGCCGCCCACGCCGCCGGTCGAACCGCCGTGCCCGTACCGGAAGTGGTTCCACGAGCGCCGGTCCGAGACCGAGGGCGGCGGTGCGGGGCGCTGGTGGTGGCTGACGTGCAGGTCCACCTCGACGGCGGGGGAGAGGGCCTCGCGCAGCTCGCGGTGGAGCGCGGTGGTGTCGGTGTCCTGGGGCAGGGGCCGCTGGGGGAGTTCGCCGCGCTCCAGCAGGACGGTCAGCGTGATGGTGACGGACCTCGGGCGCGGGTCGCCGTCGTACGGCTCCTCGGTGGAGTGGTCGATCCGGATCCGTCGTACCTCGGTGACCGGCATCGGCCGGTCCGCCCGGGCCCCCCGGACGAGGACAACAGTGGCCGGCTCGGCGGAGGGCGCGAAGCGCAGCCGGTGCACGGTACGGAAGACCAGGCGGACCATCAGCGCCCACCCGATGGCCGCGCCCGCCCCGCCGACGATCCCGGCCGCCGCCCACACCGGGCCCCATCCGGTGCCGGCGAACAGCATGCCGATGTCGAGGGGGAGGGAGAAGAGAGCACCGTACAGGAACAGCACCGGTGCCGCGATCACGCTCTGGAACGAGGCGGTGAGGGCGTACCGGAGCGAGCCGCCCCGCTCCACGAGGACCAGGTCGAGCACGTCTGGGTTCGAACGGTCCATCAGAACACGCTGCATGGCGCAACGGTAGAAGTGTGCGGCGCGCTGCGGAAGTACAAGGCGCCGACCGGTCGGCCGCGAGCCGCTACGGGCCGTCCCGGCTCGGCAGCTCCCGTCAGGCGATCTTGCACGGCACGTAGGCGTGCCCCAGCTGAACGGCCGCGCCCAGACGGTGATTTCCGTCCTGGATGCTGATGCCGCCCGCGTCGACCCGGATCTTGATCGGTTCGAGTGCGGCGCTGTTCTTCATGCCGGTGACGGCGGCGCCGAGCCGCTTCTCGACGAGCCCGCCCGCCACGGTCTGCGCACGACCACTGGCCTGTTGCAGCAACGCGACGCTCACCTCGACCAGTTGGCCCGAACGCACGCCCTGCGCGGCGAAGTCCTGCAACTGGTTGATCTGTGCGCCCTCGAAGGTCCCGGCACCGGCCCGGACGTGGTAGCTGGAGTCCCGCTGCCGGTTGACGTGGCCGCTCAGGTCCGCCTGCGCCTGCTCGGGGCCGACCTCCATGTTGACGAGCTTGTAGTAGGTCTCCAGGTCGTCGTCGACCTTGATGTACCCGTAGCTGCCGTCCTCGTCGAAGATCACGCGCTCCTCGGAGCCCGCGAGTTGGTAGATCTTCTCGTAGTACTCCTTGGTCAGCTTCTCGTCCAGGACGAGCCGCAGCCCCGGATAGTCGGGGTCGACGTGGGTGTGGTCGCCCTCCTCCCCGGCGGGCTTCGCCGCAGGGCGCCGCTGCACCGAGGGCTCGACGGCCTGCGTGCCGTGCGCGTGGGCCGCGTGCTCCGCTTCGGACTCCCGGGCGAGCGGTCGGGACAGCACCCGGGAGGCGTTCGCCTCGGCCTCGCGCTCGAAGCGGTCGGAGGGGTCGCTGACCCGCAGCCCGCTCCCGTTGTCGGTGCCCGCGACAGGGCCGCTGCGCTGCTGGATGACGTGGGTCAACTCGTGCGCGAGCGTGTGCTTGTCGCCCCCGCCGACGCCGAGCACGATGTGGCTGCCCGAGGTGTACGCGCGGGCGCCGATCCCGGCCGCCGACTCCCGGGCGGTCGCACCCGTGTGCAGCCGGACATCGGAGAAGTCCGCGCCGAGCCGCGTCTCCATCTCGCTCCGGAGCCCGTCGGCCAAGGGCGTGCCGGCGCTCCTCAGCACCTCGTGGACGGCAGAACGCTGCACGTCGGCCGCGGCGTGCTCGTGCTGCTCCTGTTCCTGCTCCAGCATCCGGCTCACCGCGGCATTGCCCACGGCCCGCTGCATGGCGGTGAGCGCCGCCGGAGTCACGGCCCGGGCACCGGACGGGAGCCGGGCGGGAGCCGCGGGCCGACTGCTACGGCCCGGTCGTCGGTCGGCGGCAAACGCACTACCGGAGTCATGGGCACGCACAGGAAAGGCCCCTTCGAGGGATCGGCGACAGTCCCCCCAGTCTGTTCGACCCCGCACCTCCGGCGGAAGGTACGCCAGGGCAACGTCCGATGTCCCCCGGGGCCACACCCGTCGTCAGCAGGCCGAGCTTGGGCTGATGGCCTGGCTAGGCTGTCGGCATGATTCGCGCAGTGGTGTTCGACGTCGGCGAGTGCCTGGTGGACGAGACCCGGGAGTACGGCACCTGGGCGGATTGGCTGGGCGTGCCTCGGCACACCTTCGTGGCACAGTTCGGGGCGGTGATCGCCGAGGGGCGCGACTACCGCGAGGCCTTCCAGGTCTTCCGCCCCGGTTTCGACCTGTACGAGGAACGGGAGAAGCGGGCGGCGGCCGGTCAGCCCGAGACGTTCGGCGAGGAGGACCTGTACCCCGATGTCCGCCCGGCCCTGGCCCGGCTCCGGGCGGACGGCCTCTGGCTGGCCATCGCCGGAAACCAGACCGTGCGGGCCGGGGTGATCCTTCGCCGGCTGTTCTCCGCCGACGTCGACCTGATCGGCACGTCCGACGACTGGGGCGCGAGCAAGCCGGATCCCGCCTTCTTCGAACGAGTCGCCGCAGTAGTCCCGGCTGGGCCGGACGAGATCCTTTATGTCGGCGACCGCCTGGACTACGACGTCCTGCCCGCCGCCCGTGCGGGGATGCAGACCGCCCTGATCCGCCGGGGGCCGTGGGGCTGGATTCAGCAGCACGACCCCGCAGCCGACCGCGCGACCTTCCGGATCGACTCGCTCGCCCAGCTGCCGGAGCTGATCGCGAAGGCTAACGCCGGAGCGAACTGAGGTTCGCGGCCCAGGAGTAGAGACGGCCGTCGGCCCGCCGCGCTCGCCCCGAGCGCGGCGGGCAGGGTGGTGTCGCGACCGGCCTGCACGGCGGCGGCCTGGTGTCGGCCCGTTGCTGCAGCGCGGCGGTGCGGACTGACCGGGCTACCGAAGCGCGCGGACCATGACGGCGTAGAGCGGGGCGTCTTCGAACGGACGGTGCTCGCCGACCTTTTTGTATGCCCAGCGTTCGTACAGTGCCAGGACACTAGGGTGGGTGACGTCGACGTAGAGCACGGCCAGCGCCTCGTCCCGTTCGGACAGTAGAGCATCGTGTGTCTGCTCGGCGATGCCGAGCTTCCGCCAGTCGGGGCGCACCATGACCTCGGACACGGCGAACGTCGACGTGTCGGCGGGCGGCGGCATGTGGGGGCGCCACCACTCGCGGCCGTCCTCCAGCGGGGCGCCGTAGGAGTAGCCGACCGGCTCGTCGGCGTCGTAGGCCATGACGCAGCTGTAGCCCGGCCGGGACGTCCAGTGCTTGGCGAACCAGGCAAAGCGCTGGACGAAGGGGTCGTCGGCTTGCTCCCGATAGGCGTCCGCATGGACGTCGATGAGCAACTGTGCGTGGTCGGCGGGAATGCTGCCGGCCTCGTAGCGGCGGAGGGCTATCGTCACTGGGTGTCTCCCTGGGCGTGGACTCGGTCGGTCCACTCTCGCGTAGCCGCCGAGGTCGGTGCCAGGGTGATCAGGCCACGGTGGAAGTCGCCGAGGAGAGTGCGCAGCCTCGGCGGAAGCGGGTCGGCGCCCATCAGGGCGTACACGCCGGTGGCGGTGACGATGGCCTGTTCGACTTCACCCTGTCCGAGCTGGGCGAGCGCGAGGCGGGCGGTGGCGGACGCACGGTTGCGGCGGAACTGTGGGGGGATCCCGGCCAGGGCACGGTGTGATGCGCTCTCGGACTCTGCGCTGTCGTCGAGGTGCTGATGGACGACAGCACTCAGCGCGAACAGTTCGGCCGGCCCGTAGAAGTCGGTCCACGTCGGACGCTCGCGGCTGTCCGCACGGCCCAGCGCATCACGGGCGTGTCCGAGGCAGCGCAGGGCGGCCTGCCGGTCGCCTGCGGTGGAGTGGGCGATCGCGGCGCGGGCGTGCGCGAGGGAGGCGAGGAATGGGTCGCGGCGGGTCGCCCCGGCGTCCTGGGCGGCTCGGGCGGCTGACAGGGCGGCCGACGGCCTGTTGCGTTGATAGCCCACCATGGAGAGGCAGTTGAAGACTCGCATTGCGGTCACGTGGTCGTTTCCGAGACCGGCGAGGCGCAGAGCCGTCTCGAAATACCGCTCGGCGTCGTCCAAGCGGCGGTCGTCGATGCAGGAGAACCCGGCCGTGGCGGTGTAGTCGGCGGCGAGGCTGTAGAGACGTCGCTGGACGCCGTCGCTGATCGTTTTGTCCACCTTGCTGAGTGCCTGATTGGCGCCGGTCCGCGCGGCCGCCCTCGCTGCGGGCGGTGGCGTAAATGCCGTCGCCGTTCACCCCTGGTGCCTCGATGGGAGGTGCCGCCGTTGCCGCCCGGCTCGTGTGGTGGGTGGTCATCGCTGCTGCCTTGGTGGCGGGATTCGCCGCAGGGCGTGACCGTTGATGGCCACCGGTTGACGTGGCCGACCGGCCCGCCGAGCTGGTTGCTCGGCGGGCCGGGAGCACCGTCGAGGCGGCAGAGGGATTGGCGTTCAGACGATCTCGCAGGGGGCGTAGGCGTGGTCCAACTTGGTGGCCGCGCCCAGGCGGTGGTTTCCGTCCTGGATGCTGATGACGCCCCCGTCTCGACCGGGAAGGTGTGCCGGGTTGGCTGGGCTTCGGGCGTTGGTCGCCGTGCACCGGATGGTTCCGGTTGTCAGCCGGCGAGCGTGGCGTTGACGAGTGCCTTGATGTAGGGGAGGTCGTTGCCGGTCCCCGTCGGGTTGAGGGAGTACACCACGCGGTGTCGGAGGTCGCGGGTGGCGAAGACGCCGTTGTCCCAGCCGGGGCGGGAACCGGTCTTGCCCCAGGCGTACTCGCCGTTCGGGAGTTGGTAGCGCATGAGCCCGCCGATGCTGTAGCAGGCCGTTCGGCCGACGCAGTTGGTGTTGTCGGCGGCGTTCGGCACGTTCGGCACCTCGAACACCAGCTTCTGCTGGGCGGGCGGGAGCAGGCGGCCCCGGAACAGCGCGGTGATGAAGTGGTCCAGGTCGGCGGCGGTGGAGATGATGCCTCCCTCGGCCCACGGGTACGGGCTCTGCTCGGTCACGTCCTGTCCGTCGAGGTGCACCTCCGCGTGGGGCGAGGGGATGGTCGGGTCGTCGGCGGCGGGCAGGCTGGTGTGGCTCAGGTGCAGCGGCCGGATGATCCTGTGCTCCAGTTCGGTGGTGAGGGAGTGGCCGGTGACCTTCTCGACGATCAGGCCGAGGACCAGGGAGTTGAGCCCGTTGTACTGCTGCTCGGCAGGGGGTGCGGGCGGCACGTCGGTGGCTGTGGCGAACGAGGCACGCAGGAGGTCTTCGGGCGTCACGGACTTGAACTGCCATCCGGGTCCGTCGTCCGGGCCGGGAGTCCGGGCGGGCTTGGGCAGGCCGCTCGTGTGGTCGAGGAGCTGGCGCACGGTGACGCGGTCGTACGCCTCGGGCAGCACCTCGGGGACGTACTGCCGTGCCGGTGTGTCCAGGCCGATCCGGTGCTCGGCGACGAGTTGGAGAGCCACGGTGTTGGTGAACACCTTGGTGACGCTGCCGATCCGGAGGTAGGCGCCGGCGGTGACCGGGCCGGCGGTGGCGTCCACGCCGTCCTGCCTGATGAGCGCGCCCGCAACGACGGCGTCGGGCAGGTGGTCGAGGATGCCCTGGACGGTCGGGTTCACCAGCGCCGGGGCGTTGGAAGCAGGCGTGGCGGAGGCCGCCGGCAGGGCCGCGCCGGTGGTGAGAGCGGTGGCCAGGGCGAGGGTGGTGACGGCGAGACGGATGCGCATCAGGGTTTCTCCGGGGCGGCCTCGATGGGACTTGTTGACCGCGTCAACTCTGCTGCGTCCAGCTGCCATCGCCCATCGGTGATCACCCTGATAACAACCCTGGACTGCCCCTGGGGGCGATCAGACGATCTTTGTTCCTGTCGGGTTGCTCTCACCGGCCCGACGGAGCGCGGCGATGGAACGTGGCAGCGCAGCTCAGGGGAGCAGTGAGACCTGGTAGTGGGTGATGGACCAGCCGTCGGCCGACCGGCGCAGCAGGACGCCGAGGTTGACGGTGACGGTGGGCCGATCGGGGAAGGCGAAGTCGACGTCCAGGTACCCGAGCAGGAGGTCGTCGGTGAGGCGGCGGGTCTCCAGGATGCGGTAGGCGGCGGTCATGCCGGGCGGCTGGGAGGCGTAGTACTCGGCGATGCCGGTGCGCCCGACGGTGTAGGGGTGGAGGCCCTGGAAGATCGCGTCCTCGGTGAAGCAGGCGGCGACCTGCGAGGGCTGGTGGGCGTCGACGGCGGCCTTCCAGCGGTCGAGGACGGCACGCAGGACGGTTTCGTCGTTCATCGGGCGCCCTCCGGGAGCCCGGGGTCGTTGGGGTGGGGGGAGAGCGGGGTGACGGTGTCCTGGCGCCACACCCGTAGCGGCATGGAGGCGAGCACCTGCTCCAAGCGCTCCTCGTCGGGGGCGCTGAACAGGCCCCAGGTGCGCCATTCGCCGGGGGTGAGCGGCGGGCGCCAGAGTCGCAACAGGGTTCCCTGGGCGGCTAGTTCGCGGGAGCGGCCGGCCTCGCGGGCCCGCATGTCGGCGATCGCTTCCTCGGTGGTTCCGTCCGGGACGGTGGTCACCATGTCGACCAGGAATTCCATCGGCGTCCTCTCGTACGGGTCTACCGGAGTATCGAGGGGCGGCCCGGTCGCCGGTGCGGAGGCACGCCGGTCACGGCCGGGCGTCGTGGCCGGCGTGCAGGCTGAGGACGGAGCCGGCCAGGAGCAGGCCGACCAGGGTCAGCAGCGGGGCCGTCCAGGAGCCGGTGGCGGTGTGGAGGGCGGCGGTGAGGGCGGGGCCGGTGGCGGCGAGGAGGTAGCCGCAGGTCTGGGCCATGGTGGAGAGCGCGGCGACGTGGTCGTGGTCGGTGCCGCGGCGGGCGAAGAGGACGGCGGCCAGGGCCTGGCCGCCGCCCATGCCGATGCCGAGGATGCCGGCCCAGAGCGGAGCGCCGGTGGCGGGGGCGAGTACGACGCCGAGCAGGCCGAGGACGCAGGCGGCCACCACGGCGAGCAGGTGCGGCCGCTGGTCGGCGCGGGCGGCGGCGAGGACGGGGGCGAGGAAGCCGCCGACGGCGAGGCCGAGGATGAGGACGGCCTGGTCGGTGCCGGCGGTGGTGCGGCTGAGGCCGGCGTCGACCAGGATCGAGGGCAGCCAGGCGAGGGTGGCGTAGAAGACCAGGGTCTGGATGCCGAAGAAGGCGGTGAGGCTCCAGGCGAGCGCGGTGCGGCCGACGGGTCGGCGGTGCACCGGCGCGGCGACGGTCGGTATCCGTCGTTCCACCCGCAGCTGCGGCGCCATGCCCGCCGCCGCGAGGACGGCCGGGAGGACGGCGAGGCCGATCGCGGCCCGCCAGGACCACGCGTCGGCGACCGGCGCGACCAGGGCGGCGACCACGGCCGACCCGGTGCCCATCGCGAGGGCGTAGACGCCCATCATGGTGCCGATCCGCCGGGGCGCGAAGCGGGCCCGGACGAACACCGGGATCAGCACGTTGACCACCGCCACCGCGATGCCCACCAGCATCGTCCCCGCGTAGAGCCCGGGCAGGCCCGCCGTGCGCAGCAGCGCCCCGGCGACGAGCAGGACGCTCGCCCAGAACAGCCCGCGCTCCTCGCCGATCCGCCGCCGGGCGAGGGCGCCGAGCGGTGCGAACAGGCCCATGCACAGCGGGGGCAGCAGCCCGAGCACGGTGACGGTGCCCTGGCCCCAGCCGGCGACCGGCGCGAGCGGTCCGACCTGCCCGAACGCGACCCGGGTGTTGAGGCTGAGCAGGACGAAGCCGACGACGAGCAGCGCGCCGGAGGCGGGGGCGGCGCGGCCGGGTGAGGCCTGGGTGGGGGCGGGGCTGGGGGCGGAGGCGGTGCTGAGCGGCATGAGCGGCGAACCCTTCGCTGCGGCAGGAAGTTAGGCTTGCCTAAGTTTTCACGCTCAAGTGCGCTTGAGTGCAACCCGCCGGCCGTGAACCGTGAAGGAGACGACGCGTGGAGCAGCTCTACTCGATCACCGAGGTCGCGAAGGCCTTCGGCCTCTCCGTCCCCGCCCTGCGCTACTACGAGGACTGCGGCCTGATCGCCCCCGCCGCCCGCCGCGGCCGGGTGCGCCAGTACGACCGGGCGGCGCTGGAGCGCCTCGCCCTGGTCCAGCTCTGGCACGTGGACGGCATGATCCCGCTCGCCGGGACGGCCGCCGTGATGGCGAGTGAGCAGGCGGCGGAGCGGAAGGCGCTGCTGGCGGCGCAGCGGGACGAGATGACGGCCCGCGCCCGCCGCCTGGAGCGCGCCGCGGCCGTCCTGACCCACATGCTCGACTGCCACCGCGACCGCCCGCTGGACTGCCCGGTCACCCACGCGCACATCGACGCCCGCGTCGACGCCGCCCTCTCCGGCGAGGAGTTGGCCGATGACTTCCTCCCTCCGGCGACCGGGACCGCGACCGGGACCGCGACCGGGATCGGTTAGCTCAGCACCGCCGGCGTCGGCCCGTCGGGTCGCACGGTGATGCTGTAGGCGGAGCCGGTCGGGACGGAGCGGAACCGCACGGTGTGGGCGGGCAGCAGGAGTTCGAGCAGCGCGGTGGTCTCGCGGACGGCGAACTGGGTGCCGAGGCAGGCGCGGGCGCCGAGCCCGAAGGGGAGGTACGCGCCGAGCTGGGCGGGGCGGGCGCCGGTGGCGGTGAAGCGGGCGGGGTCGAAGCGTTCGGGGTCGGGCCACAGGGCCGGGTCGCGGTGGGTGAGGTAGGGGCAGACCAGGACGTCGGTGCCGGCGGCGATGCGGTGGCCGTCGATCACGTCGTCCTCGACGGCGTGCCGGGGGAGCAGCCAGGCCGGGGGGTAGAGCCGCAGGGCCTCGCTGACCAGGGCCTGCGGGTCCGCGCCGCGCGCCTCGGGGTGGCGGTCGAGGAGGAGGAAGAGCCAGGTGAGGGTGGTGGCGGTGGTCTCGTGCCCGGCGACGAGCAGGGTGACGAGTTCGTCGCGGATCAACCGGTCGGTGTACTCGGGGTGTTGGGCCGCGGCGTCGAGCAGGACCCGCAGCACGCCGGGCTCCTCGACGTCGGTCGCCGAGCGGGCCGCGTCGATGGCGGCCAGTGCGACGGCGTCGATCCGGGCGAGGTCGGCGGCGACGGCGTCCCGGGCGTCCCCGGCGTCCGTGGGCAGGGTCGGCATGGCCGCCACCACCCGTTCCACGGAGCGGAGTTCATGGTCGGTGCGGTCGTCCAGCGGCAGCCCGGTGAGGGCCCGCCAGACGGTGTCGAGGGCGAATCCGCGCATCTCCTCGCCGAGGTCGAAGGTCTCGCCGGTGCGCGCGTACCCCTCCCAGCGGTCGGCTGTCCGGCGGGCGGCGGCGGCGATCCGCTGCTCGTAGCGGCGCATCCCGGTGCCGGTGAACTGGGACTGCAGCAGCCGCCGTTGACGTTTCCAGGCGTCTCCGGTGGCGGAGAGCACGCCGTCGCCGACCAGCATCCGCGCGCGGTGCGAGCGCTTGACGTAGCGGTCGGGGTGGCGGCCGAGCACGTGCTGTACGGCGGCCGGGTCGGTGACCAGCACGGTGGGCGTGGGGCCGAGCCGGAAGGCGGCGATGCCGCCGATGCCGCGCTGCGCCCGGGCGAGCAGGTCGATGAGGTCGGCCTCCTCGGTGCGCCACTGCTCGACAGCCTCGGCGGCCAGCTCCGGTACGGGGCGGGTGTCGGTGGTCACGGGTGTTCTCCTCGGGGCGGCTGACGGTCCGTCGGCTCCGACTCTACGGACTCCGGGCCAGGGCTGCGCCGAACGGGTTTCCCGGCCGGCCGCCGCCCGCGCGGCAGCCGGCGTACCGTGTGCGAACCGGTACGGTGCGGCGGGGCCGGTCGGCCCCGGCTCGCTGCGCGGATGGGAGAACGCATGTCCGGGACCAGGCACCTCGAAGGCGGCGCGACGGGACGAGCGGCCCGATGGCTGGCAGGCGCCCTGCTCGTCCCGGCCCTCGCGGCCTGCTCCGGTGGAGGCGGTGGGGGAGGCGGCACCGCCACCGTCCCGACCGGCCAGGGTGGAGGCGGCTCGTCGGGTCAGAACGGCGGCTCGTCGGGCCAGAACGGCGGCCCGGGCGGGACGGAGGACGCGCGGACCAAGGGGGGCGGGGGCGGCGGGGGGTTCGCGGACGCGGGTGAGGTGTCGGCGTCCGCCACGGGTGTCGGGGTCTACGCCTCCGTGACGCTGCGGAGCACGTCCACCAAGACCTTCACGGCCGTCCTCAGCCAGGTCACCGACTGCTCGGAGGGTGCCGCGCCCGCGACGCCGCCGAGCAAGGAGGTCACCGTGACCGGGGGCCGCAGCGCGCCGCAGCAGTTCGTCCTGGCGACCGGCAGTGCGACCGGGCGGCCGCTCTGTCTGACCGTGACCGTCGACGGCGAGAGCAGGTACATCAGGGCCGAGGGCCTGATCAAGGGCTCGGAGGGAGGCGGCGGCACCGGGACCCCGAACAGCGGCGGCACCGGGCTCCCGACCGGCGGAGGCGGCACCGGAACTCCCACCGGGAGCACACCCTGAGCGGGTGGACGGCGGGGGAGCCGGCCGACGGCGAACCGAAGCCGCCGGAGGCTCCCCGGTTCAACTGGGTCGGCTTCCTGGCCTCGGTCCTCGGCCCGACCACCTTCGTGACCGCGTTGGTCTTCTTCCTCGGTTTCGCCTACACCGACTCCTTCTACCACTACTTCGGGCTGGACGCCGCCACGCTCGGCTTCGGGACGCCGGACCTCCTGCTCCGCGGCTCCCCAGCGCTTTACCTCCCGGTCGGGGGCCTGCTCTTCGGGGTGCTGCTGGTCGCGCTCGCCTACCACCTCGCGACCAGGCGGGGCGCCTCGCGCTGGGTCCGCCCGGCCTGCGTGCTGATCGCGGCGGCCGTGGCCCCGTTGCTGGTCCTGGGCTTCCTCGCCGGCTTCGGGGCGATCGACCTCGGCCAGTACGCCGTCCCGCTGCTGATCGGCGGTGCCCTGCTGCTCGCCGTGCTGGCCCGGTTGTTGTTCGCGCGCGTCACCGGGAGCCCGTACCCGCTCCCGGGCGAGCGCGCGGCCGTCGCCGTGACCGTGGCGATCGTCGTGCTGTGCTCGTTCTGGGCGGCCACCGGGTACGCCCACGCGAAGGGGACGGAGGACGCCCGCCGGTTGAGTGCGCGGCTCTACCAGCGCCCGGCGATGATCGTGGACACCACGGAACGCCTCTACCTGGCCTGGCCCGCGGTGCAGGAGTACGCGTTGGCCGACGCCGGGCAGGGGCAGCGCTTCCGCTACCGCTACCACGGGTTCCGGCTGCTGGCGCAGTCCGGCGCCCGGATGGTCCTCATCCCGCGCGACTGGACCTGGGACACCGGCAACGTCCTGGTCCTGCCGCTCGACACCGACGTCCGGGTGACCTTCCACCCTGGGTGAGGCCCGGCTGAGGCCCGACTGAGGCCCGGGTCAGGCCCGGCGCACAGCTGCGCCGCGATCCGTCCCCCTCGACGGACCGCGGCGCAGCGGCTTACGGGGTGTCAGGCGGGTGCCCTACGGGTCACACGGCCTGCCACAGGGCGGGGACGATCGGGGGCTCCCAGCCGACCTGGGCGGTGTGACCCTGGACGCAGCGGTAGCTGACCCCGTTGTAGGTCACGACGTCGCCCGCCTGGTAGGTGGTGCCGGGCGTCCAGGTGCCGCCGGGGTTGGTCGGGCCGTTGCCCACGACCAGCGAGAAGCTGGTGCTGTGGGTGGCGGTGCCGGTGCCGGTGAGCGTGATGCTGTAGGTGCCGGCCGCCGTGTTCGCGGCGGTCGCGATGGTCAGCGAGGCCGAGGCGCCGGACTGCACCGAGGACGGGCTGAAGGAGACCGTCACGCCCGCCGGGGCGCCGGAGGCGGTCAGGTTGACCGTCTGGGCGGAGCCGGAGGTGGTGGCGGTGGAGACCGTCGCGGTGGCCGAGTCGCCGGGGTTGACGGTGGCGGTGGCCGGGTTTACCGCGAGGGAGAAGTCGTTGGCGGGGGTGGTGCCGCCGACGGAGGTCTTCCAGATGGTGTAGGCCACGCCGTCGGCGCTGCGGTTCAGCGCGGTCGGGTCGATGTTGCTGGTGGTGTCGCAGGACTGGTGGTAGCAGGAGTCGTACGAACGGCCCGCGCTGCCGCCCCACTTGGTCGCCTGGCCGGAGGTCTTGACGGCGTCGGCGCCGGCCGCGTAGCCGGAGGTGGGGATGCCGGCCTGCTGGAAGGAGTAGTCGTCCGAGCGGCCCTGGCCCTCGACGTTCTCCTCCGGCTGGAGGTTGAGGGAGTCCCAGTAGGCCTTCATCGGCGCGGAGGCGGCGGAGGTGATGTTGTTGATGAAGTAGCCGGCGTTGGGCGAGCCGACCATGTCGAAGTTGTAGTAGGACTTGATCGCGGAGCGCTGGGTGGAGCTCAGCTGGCCGACGTAGGACTGCGAGCCCTGGAGGCCCTGCTCCTCACCGGTCCACCAGGCGAACCGGACGTGCCGGGTCAGGGTGGGGTTCTGCTGGGCGAGGACGAGGGCGTTCTCCAGCAGGGTGGCCGAGCCGGAGCCGTTGTCGTTGATGCCGGGGCCGGCCGAGACGCTGTCCAGGTGGGCGCCGAACATGGTGACCTGGTCGGCGGGGCCGCCGGGCCAGTCGGCGATCAGGTTGTTGGACTGGTAGGTGCAGGAGGTGCAGGTCTGCTCGGTCACGGTGTAGCCGGCGGCCTGCAGCTTGCCCTTGATGTACGCCACGGACTGGCTGTGCCCGGCGCTGCCGGCCCGGCGGTTGCCGCCGTTCTGGTTGGCGATGGTGTTCAGCTGGGTCAGGTGGGCCTGGACCTTGGCGACGTCGATGTCGGGCGCGGGCCCGCCGGGGGTGCCCCCGCCGCCGACGGTCAGGGTGTACTGGGCGGTGTGGGTGGCCGCGCCGGCGGTGCCGGTGACGGTGATCACGTACGTCCCGGCCGGGGCGCCCGAGGAGGCCGACAGGGTCAGCGTCGCGGACGAACCCGTCTGCACGGAGGAGGGGTTGAGCGTCGCGGTGACCCCGGTCGGGGCGCCCGAGGCGGTCAGGTTGACGGTCTGCGCGGTGCCCGAGGTGACGGCGGTGGAGACCGTCGCCGTGGTCGAGGCGCCGGGCTGGACGGAACCGGAGGCCGGGCCGAGCGCGAGCGAGAAGTCGTTGTTGCCGGACGGGGTGCAGGTCGGGTCGCCGCTCTGCGCGGGCACGCTGATCGCGTCCCAGGCGGCCTTGGTCCGGGTGAAGTAGTTGCAGGTCGGGTCGAGGTTCTTGGCGGCGGTCAGGGTGGTGGTGCGGTACCGCTTGTAGGTCATGCCGCTGGTCTTGAGCAGCATGCCGCCGTAGAAGACCTGGCCGGCCTGCTTGACGCCGATGCCGGTGACCGAGGAGTTGTTGCAGGTGGGGCTGGACGGCTTGCCGCCGCCCGGGTTGGAGCCCATCGACAGGAGGTAGAACCAGTGGTTCAGCGGGCCGGCGGCCGCGTGCACCTCGGTGCTGGGGATGGAGGAGGAGTAGCAGTTCGGGTCGTTGTTGACCAGTGAGGGCTGGTAGAGGTTGCGGATCGGCCCCTGGCCGACCAGGTTGACCTGCCGGCCGACCTGGTAGTCGGGGTAGTCGTAGGGCGCGGGCTGGTTGGCGTACTCCTTGGTGAGCGCGCCGAAGATGTCGCCGGTGCCCTCGCCCAGGCCGTTCTCGTTGTTGGCGCCGCCGGGGGTGTACTGGTCGATGCCGTGGCCGAACTCGTGGCCGACGACGTCCTGGGCGGCGATCCACTCGTTGTTCTGGTTGTGGCCGATGGAGATGGAGCTGCCGTCCCAGTAGGCGTTGACGTCGTTGAGGCCGACCTTGACCGGCCAGCTGCCGCCGTTGCCGTTGTGGCCGTTGCGACCGAGCCAGTCGCGGAGCATGTCCCATTCCTTCTGGGCCGCCCACATGGCGTCGGCGCAGCCGGTCTCCTTGCTGGAGGGGTTGCCGGTGCCCCAGGAGTCGGAGGACTTGCTGAACACCTGGCCGCTGCTGTAGTCGGAGCAGGTCAGGCCGGGCCGGTTCGGGTCGCGCAGCGAGTACGAGCCGCCGGAGCTGGTGGTGCTGATGGTCAGCGGGCCGGGGCCGTTCCACTTGCTGTTGATGGTGCCGGCCCGGACATCGTCGTAGCTGTCGATCACCTCGCCGCTGGCGGCGTCCACGAAGACGTGCAACGTGCTCGGTGCGCTCTCGGTGCGGCCCTTGAGGACGGTCTCCCAGGCGAGCCGGCTCGCGCCGTCCTTGACCCGGACGACCAGGCGGCGCTCGGCCACCGAGTCCACCGCGGCCAGCTTGGTGCGCGCGGTCTTCTCCGCGTTCGCCGCGCTGACCTGCGGGGTTATCGAGCCGCCGACCGGCCCGGTGGCGGCCGACTGGAGGCCGCGGACCTTGCCCTGGCCGTCGGCGAGCACCACGGCATCGCCACCGACCACCGGCAGGCCGCGGTAGCTGCGGTCGTACGCGACGGAGTAGAGGCCGCCGAGCCAGGGGGTGACGGCCCGGCGCTCGTAGGTCTCGCCGGGGCCCTTGGCCAGTGCGTCCAGGCCGGCGGCCGCGGCCGCGTCGGCGGCGTTGACGGCTGCCGCCAGGGCGCTGGGTGGTGCGGGAGAGGGGGTGGGCGCGGCGGTGGCCGGCCCGGCCGTGGCGGCGATCATGCCGGCCAGCACGGTCAGGGTGGTCGCCGTGGTCAGCAACCGTCCTGTGGAAACTCTGCGTTGCATCGAGGCTCCTAGCATGTGGGGGTCCTCGACCGCGGACGGCATGGCTGGTGGCGCACCGCAGGGCCGTGTCTGGGGGACGGCCGTGCGGGCCGTCCGCGTTCGGGTGCCGGAACCCTCACACGGCGTCATGCTCTGGTCAATGGCTGGTGCACGCGATGCATAGGGTTGGCAAATTCCGTCAAGCTGGGCTTTTGCCCGAGTGGTTGAGACCACCTCATGTACGGACCGGGTGTCATCGAGTACCGTCCTGATGGTCGGAAGGTTGGCGAGGGCCCGGGGGAAGCGACCGGAGGAGGCAGCCGTGCACCGCAACCGCGTGGCCGTGGCACCGGCGTCCGCACCTCCGTTCCCACCTCCGTCCCCACCCGTCGCCCCGCCCGCCCAGGAGCTCGGCGCCTGGCGGGACTTCGGCGCCCGGCTGCGCCACTGGCGGCGCCGGGCCGGCCTCACCCAGGCCCAACTCGGCGCCGGCATCGGCTACGACCACACCGCGGTGAGCAAGATCGAGCACGGCGCCCGCCGGGTCACCCCGCGGATCGCCGACCGGATCGACGAACTCCTCGGTGCGGGCGGTGAGTTGAGGGCCGCCTGCCAGCGGGCCGAGACCGCCGAACTGCCCTCCCTGGCGCCCCTCGCGCCCGCCCTGCTGCGGCCCCCGCTGCCCACCGCGGCCGCGAACGGGCCAGCCGGCCCGGCCCGCTGGAGCGCCCCCGCCCAGCCGCCGCCCCGGCTGCCCGACTACGGCCTGCTCTGCCCGCTGCACGGCGCCGACGGCTGCGATGTCCCCGACCCGGTCGAACTCGCCGCGCTGCACGCCGAGTTCTGCGCCGCGAACCCGGCCGCCGTGCCGCCCCTGGACGCCGCCACCGCACACGCCCTCACCGGGCTGCTCGCCGCCCACCTGCGTTCCGGCGAGGCCGGCGGCCTGCCGGGCCTGGCCGCCGCCGTCGAACGCACCTTGCAGGCCGTGCTCGCCCGGCTCGCCGCCGCCCCCGCCGCGCAGCGCCGCCCGCTCGCCCGGCTGGCCGCCGAGCACGCGCACGCCGCGGGCGCGCTGCGGATGCAGGACGGCCGCAACGCCACCGCGATGGCCTGCTTCGACCGCGCGCTCGCCTGGGCGGAGCTCGCCGGGGACCAGGCCACCCAGGTCGCCGCGCTGAGCGACATGAGCACCCTCGCCCGGATGGACGGCGACCCGGCCGCCGCCCTCGGCTACGCCCGGGAGACCGGCCGCGCCGCCCCCGGCCGGCACTGGGCCGGCGCGATGGGCCAGATCGGTCAGGCCCGTGCGCACGCCCTCACCGGCGACGTCCGGGCCACCATCCGGCACCTCGGCCGCGCCCGGCTGCACCTGGACCACATCGGCGCCCGGGACGAGGACGACGCGCCCTGGCTCTCCATCGCCTCGATGCGGCTGCGAGTGGAGTCCGGCGCGGCCGCCGCGCTGCGCGACCTCGCCGCGGTCGTCGACGACCCCCGGCTGGCCCGCCGGGCGCTGACCGCCGCCGAGACCGCGCTCGGCCTGCTCGGCCCGGCCCAGCTCCCCTCCAGCCGTCTCCTCTTCACCGTCCGGGTGGCGGACTGCCACGCCTGCGCGCACGACCCGCAGACGGCCGTCCAACTGCTCGGGCCCGCCCTGGAGACCGCCCCGGCGGCGGCCCTGCCGGCCCTGGTCGGGTACGAGCTGCGCGGCCTGCGCGACCGCCTCGCGGCGTACCGGCCGGACGCGGCGTGGCGGCTGGCGGAGCTGGCGGGATCCTGACGGGCGCCGCCGCCCGCGCTGCCCACCCCGCCCACGCCCGCGCTGCCCGGTTCGCCCACGCCCGCGCGCCCGGTTCGCGCTCGCCCCGTGCCACCCGCGCCGCCCTCGCGGGACCGGTGGCCGGATCCGGGTCCGGACCGCACCCCGCCACAGGGGGGCGTGCGACCTCGCCCGGCGCGAAACCGGCCTCGCTGCGCTCCGGTTTCTCAAGTGCCTACGAACAAACGCGCCCCTTTCGCGCCGCTCTAGCGTCAACTTCGTGCGCGGATCTTCCTCCGATCGGGTTATTTATGGCGTTAACACGTCGAATGACTGCCGCAGCTGACCGCTCCCGCTAGAGTCTCTGACGTTTCCAGTCATTAGTTCGCGAATAACCAAGGGGGCGCGTGCTGTCCGCCATTGCACGCCGGCTCGCTCATCCGCTTCTGCTCCTGGGGGTGCTGTGCACGGCCGTCGCCACACTGCACTTCCACTGGGAGCCCGACCGGGTCTCCCCCCTCGTGCTGGTCGGCGTCCTCGGGTATCTGGCGGTACTGGAGCGGGTGATCCCGTACCGGACCGACTGGCATCCGAGCGGGCGTGAACTGCGCTGGTACACCGTGTACTTCGTGCTGAGCATGGTCGGCGGCGCGGTCGCGACGGGGCTGGTGACGGCGCTGGTGCAGGTGCTCGGGGCGGCCCGTCCGGCGCTCCCGTTCGCCGTGGAGATCCCGCTCGCGCTGCTGGTCGGCTCGCTCGGCGACTACCTCGTCCACCGCTGGTCCCACCACAACCGGTGGCTCTGGCGCCTGCACGGCGTCCACCACGTGCCGGACAAGGTGAATGTCGCGAACAACGGCGTGAACCATATTCTCGACGTGTTCGTCGCGCAGTCCGTGGTGCAACTCTTGCTGTCGCTGATCGGCTTCTCGGTGGAATCCGTGTTCGTGGTCGGAATATTCATTCTTGCGCAGGGGTATTTCGTTCACGCGAACATCGACGTCCGCCTCGGGCTCCTCGGACACCTGCTGGCCGGCCCCGAGCTCCACCGACTGCACCACAGCACCGACCTCGCTGAGGCCGGGCACTACGCCTCCGACCTCTCGCTGTGGGACCACGTGTTCGGCAGCTTCACCTGGCGCCCCGGCCGGGTGCCCACCGCCGTCGGCCTCGCCGATCCGGCCGCCTTCCCGGCCACCGGCGAAGTGGGCGCCACCCTGCTGCACCCCTGGCGCCAGGTGAAGGCCACCGAGCCGTCCGTCTGACCCCGCCCGCGAGGCCGCTCTTCCTCCGCCCGTGTCCGCGCCGCCACGCCATCACCCTCGGATTGGATCATGACCACCTCGCCCTTCGCCGTGCCCTGCGACCGGATCGCGATCACCGGCATCGGCTGCCGCCTGCCGGGACACGCCAACGACCACCGGACCTACTGGCGCAACCTCGTCGAGGGCCGGGACTGCCTCACCGCGACACCCGCCGACCGCTACGACACCGGCACGCTCGGCAGCCGCGACCGCTCCAAACCGGGCCGCCTGATCGGCGGCCGGGGCGGCTACATCGACGGCTTCGACACCTTCGACCCGGACTTCTTCGGCATCAGCCCGCGCGAGGCCGAGCACATGGACCCGCAGCAGCGCAAGCTCCTGGAGGTCAGCTGGGAGGCCCTGGAGGACGGCGGCCTGCGCCCCGGCGAGCTGGCCGGCCGCGACGTCGGCGTCTACATGGGGGCCTTCACCCTCGACTACAAGATCCTCCAGTTCGCCGACCTCGACTTCCGCACGCTCGCCGCGCACACCGCCACCGGCACCATGATGACGATGGTGTCCAACCGGATCTCGCACTGCTTCGACTTCCGCGGCCCCAGCGTCTCGATCGACACCGCCTGCAGCTCCTCCCTGGTCGCGGTGCACCTCGCCTGCCAGAGCCTGCTCCGCGGCGAGACCGAACTCGCCCTGGCGGGCGGCGCGTTGCTGCACATGGCGCCGCAGTACACGATCGCCGAGACCAAGGGCGGCTTCCTGTCCGCCGACGGCCGCTCACGCGCCTTCGACGCCTCCGCCGACGGCTACGTCCGGGCCGAGGGGGTCGGCGTGGTCGTCCTCAAGCGGCTGTCGGACGCGCTGCGCGACGGCGACCCGGTACACGCCGTCATCCTCGGCAGCGGCGTCAACCAGGACGGGCGCACCAACGGCATCACCGTCCCCAGCGCGGATGCCCAGGTCACCCTGATCGAACGGGTCTGCGCCGAGGCCGGGGTGCTGCCCGGCAGCCTCCAGTACGTCGAGGCGCACGGCACCTCCACCCCGGTCGGCGACCCGATCGAGGCGGCCGCGCTCGGCCGGGTGCTGGGCGTCGGCCGCCGCCCGGGCGACCGCTGCTACGTCGGCTCGGTGAAGACCAACATCGGGCACACCGAGGCCGCCGCCGGCGTCGCCGGGCTGATCAAGACCGCCCTCGCCCTCAAGCACCGGCGGATCCCGCCGCACCTCAACCTGGAACGGCCCAACCCCGGCATCGACCTGGCCGCGCTGCCCTTCGACATCCCGACCGCCCCGGTCGACTGGCCCGAGCACGACGGGCCGGCCCGGGCCGGCGTCAACTCCTTCGGCTTCGGCGGCACCAACGCGCACGTCCTGCTGGAGGAGGCGCCGAGCGCCGGGCCCGCCGCCCCGGCCCCGCAGCCGGCCTGCACCGTGCTGCCGTTGAGCGCCAAGGACGCCGCCGGACTGCCCGAACTCGCCGCCGGAATCCGCCGGGAGCTTGCCGCCGGGGTGCCGCTCGCCGACCTCGGCCACACCCTGGCGCACCGGCGCCAGCACCTGCCCGAGCGGCTCGCGGTGGTCTACTCCACGCAGGACGACCTGGACGAGGCGCTGGCCGCCCACGAGCGCGGCGAGGCGCACCCCCGGGTGCTCCAGGGCCGTGCCCGGGAGCGCCAACAGCGCCGCCTGGCCTGGGTGTTCACCGGCATGGGCCCGCAGTGGTGGGGCATGGGCCGGGGCCTGTACGAGAACGAACCGGTCTACCGGGCGGCCGTCCAGGCCTGCGACCGGGAGATCCGCGAGCAGGCCGGCTGGTCCCTGCTCGACGAGCTGCACCGCGACGAGGTCGACTCCCGGATGGCCGAGACCTGGCTCGCCCAGCCCGCCAACTTCGCCGTCCAGCTGGGCCTGTCCGCGCTCTGGCGCAGCCACGGCCTGCGCCCCGACGCGGTGGTCGGGCACAGCACCGGCGAGGTCGCCGCCTTCCACGAGGCCGGGGTGTACGACCTGGCCGACGCCGTCCGGGTGGTGCTGGCCCGCAGCCGCCTCCAGCAGCGGCTGTCCGGCACCGGCACCATGCTCGCCGTCGGCCTCCCGGAGGCCGAGGCGGAGCGCCGGATCCGCCCGTACCGTGCCCGGGTCTCGCTGGCGGCCGTCAACAGCCCCTCCGCCGTGACCCTGGCCGGCGACACCGACGCGCTGCGCGAACTCGCCGAGGAACTGCGCGGCCAGGAGGTGTTCACCCGCTTCCTGGACGTCGAAGTCCCGTACCACAGCGTGCGGATGGACCCGATCCGGGACGAGCTGACCGCCGCGCTCGCCGCGCTCAAGCCCAACGAGGCCCGGCTGCCGCTCTACCTCACCGCCCGCGAGGGCCTCGCCCGCGGCCCCGAACTCGACGCCGGGTACTGGTGGCACAACGTCCGCAACCCGGTGCGCTTCCGCGCCGCCGTCGAACGGATGGCCCAGGACGGGCACGGCCTGTTCCTGGAAGTCGGCCCGCACCCGGTGCTCGGCCACGCGATCCGCGAGTGCGTCGACGGCGCGCACGCCCTGCCGTCCATCCGCCGGCACGCCGACGAGCCCGCCTGCTTCACCCGGTCGCTCGCCGAACTGCACACCCTGGGCGTCGAACCGGACTGGCGCGCACTGCACCCGGCCGGCCGGCCGGTGCCGCTGCCCGGCTACCCGTGGCGGCGCGACCGGTACTGGGTCGAGCCGAGCGCCGTCCGGCAGGTCCGGCTCGGCGAGGTCGACCACCCGCTGCTCGGCCGCCGCACCGCGAGCGCCCAACCCGCCTGGACCACCGCACTCGACCCCGAGCGGCTGCCCTACCTGGCCGACCACCGGATCGAGGGCCAGGTGGTCTTCCCTGCGGCCGGGTACCTGGAGATGGCCGCCCAGGCCGTCCGCGCCCTCACCGGCGGCACCGAGGTGGTGCTCGCCGAGATCGAGCTGAACCGGGCCCTGTTCCTCTCCGACACCGAGCCCACCCCCGTCCAGCTCGGCTACGCCCCGGAGGACGCCCGCTTCACCATCGCCTCCACCCCGGCCGGCGGCGAACCGGTGGTGCACGCCGGCGGCCGGGTCCGCACCGGCCAGCGCCGCGCCCACGGGCCGGCGCTGGACGTCGAGGCGATCCGCTCGCGCGGACAGCGCTTCGACGGCCCCGACTGCTACCGGCTCCTGGCCGCCCGCGGCTACGACTACGGGCCCGCCTTCCAGGCCGTCCAGGAGGTGTGGGCGAGCCCCGGCGAGGCACTGGCCCGGATCAGCCCGACCGACCGGCTCGGCCCCGAGGCGGCCGACCACCAGGTGCACCCGGTGCTGCTCGACGCCTGCTTCCAGACCCTGCTGGCCACCCGGCTGCTCACGCCCGAGGACGGCGGCGTGCGGCTGCCGGTGTCCATCGAGGAGGTCCGGCTCGACCAGGTCGGCGACCGGCCGCTGTGGGCGCACGCCACCGTCACCCGCGAGGGCGGCGGCGAACTCGTCGGCGACCTCGCCCTGTACACCGAGGACGGCACCCCGGTCGGCCGGATCACCGGCTTCCGGGTCGCCGACGTCGCGCAGGCCCCCGCCTCGGTCGGCCTCGCCACCATCGACGGCTGGCTCACCGAACTCGCCTGGACGGACGCCCCGGCCGCGCCCGCCGACCAGGACCTCGGCGACCTGCTGCTGTTCGCCGACACCGGCGGCCTCGCCGAACGCCTCGCCGCGCTGGCCGCCGAACGCGGCGCCCGCTGCCACCTGGTCCGGCCCGGCACCGGCTACCGGCCCGGCGACGGGCGTTCGACCGTGCGCCCGGACTCCGCCGAGGACCTCACCCGGCTCCTCACCGACCTCGGCCCCGGCTACCGCACCGTCGTCCAGCTGTGGAACCTCGACCAGCCCGCCCTCGACACCACCACGGCCGACCGGCTCGGCCAGCTCGCCACCCTCGGCGGCTACGCGCTGATCGCCCTCGCCCAGGCCCTGCCCGCCGCCCTCCCGGACGCCCGGCTGCACATCGTCACCCGGGGCACCCAGGCCGCCGACCCCGCCGACCGGGTCGAGCCGCTCGGCGCACCCGCCTGGGGCATCGGACGGGTGCTCTGGCAGCAGGAACTCGTCGCCCAGCGCGGCACCCTGATCGACCTCGACCCCGCCGCCGACCCGCTCGACCAGGCCGAGGCGCTGCTCGCCGAACTCGCCTCCCGGGACGAGCAGGAGATCGCCCTGCGGGCCGGCCACCGCCGCACCAGCCGGCTCCGCCAGGCCGAGGGCCTCACCCGCCCGCTGCCGCCGGTCCTGCGCCCCGACGGCAGCTACCTGGTCACCGGCGCGTTCGGCGCGCTCGGCCGACTGCTCTGCCGCACCCTGGTCCGGCGCGGCGCCCGGCGGCTGATCCTGGTCGGCCGCACCGCGCTGCCCGAGCGCGACCAGTGGTACCGGACCGACCCCGCCAGCCCGGCCGGGGAACGGATCGCCTTCCTGCGCGAACTCCAGGCGCTCGGCGCCGAACCGCTGCTCGCCCCCGTCGACGTCACCGACGAGACCGCCCTCGCCGCCTGGCTCGCCGACTACCGGCAGCGCCAACGCCCGCCCATCCGCGGGGTGTTCCACCTCGCCGGGCAGGTCAAGGACGTGCTGGTGCCGCAGATGGACCGGGCCGCCTTCGACGCCGGATACGCCCCGAAGGTGGTCGGCGGCCACCTGCTGCACCGGCTGCTGCGCGACGAACCGCTCGACCACTTCGTGCTGTTCGCCTCCGTCGCCTCGCTGCTCACCACCGCCGGGCAGACCAACTACGCGGCCGGCAACGCCTTCCTGGACGCCCTCGCCCACCACCGCCGGGCCGCCGGCCTGCCCGCGCTCAGCCTCGACTGGGGCCCCTGGGCCACCGGCATGATCGAGGAACTGGGCCTGGTCGCCCACTACCGCGACGCCCGCGGCATGAGCTCGCTCCCGCCGGACGCCGGCACGGCCGTGCTGGAACGCGTCCTCGGCCAGGACCGCGCCCAGCTGCTGGTCGCCACCGTGGTCGACTGGCCGACCTTCCTCGCCTGGTACCCCGCGCCGCCGCCGCTGGTCGCCGACCTGGCCGCCAGCGCCGCCGAGCAGGCCCCGGCCGAGACCGGCGGCTTCCTGGACGCCTACCGCACGGCGGATCCGCCGACCCGGCACCGGCTCGTCACCGAGCGGTTCACCGCCGCCGCCGCGGCCGTGCTGCGGATCGGTGCCGAGCGGATCGCCCCGGACACCAGACTCGGCGCACACGGGCTGGACTCGCTGCTCGCGATGGAGCTGCGCGCCCGGGTGCACGGCGAACTGGGCGTCGCCCTGCCGGTGGTGGCGCTGCTCAGCAACGGCACCGTCGGCGACCTGGTCGACCTGCTCGTCGCCGGCCTGGCCGGGCGGCTCGACGCCGAGGGCGGCCCCGAGCAGGCCGAGGTCGCGCTGTACACCGACGAGGCCCGCTACCCGCTCACCCACAATCAGCAGGCGCTGTGGTTCCTGCGCCAGCTGCACCCGGACGGCTTCGCCTACAACATCGGCGGCGCGGTGGAGGTGCGCGCCGAGCTCGACCCCGAGCTGGTCTTCGCCGCCTTCCGCGCGCTGGTCGCCCGGCACCCCGGGCTGCGGGCCGCCTTCACCGCCGAGGAGGGCCGGCCGGTCCAGCGGATCCGCCCGGAGGCGGTGGCCGACACCGGCCTGTTCGACGTCGAGGGCCGCCCCTGGGAGGAGATCCACGCGCTGATCGTCGCCGAGTACCGGCGGCCGTACGACCTCGCGAACGACCCGCTGGTCAGGCTGCGGCTGTTCCGGCGCGGACCGGACCGCTGGATCCTGATGAAGGCCGTCCACCACATCGTCTCGGACGCGATCTCCACCTTCACCTTCATCGAGGAGCTGTTCGAGGTCTACGAGGCGCTGCGCCAGGGCCGCACCCCCGAACTCCCCGCCGTGGCCGCCCGCTACCTCGACTTCCTCAACCACCAGAACCGCTTCCTGGCCGGCCCCGACGCCCGGCGGATGCTCGACTACTGGCGCGGCCACCTGCCGGCCGAGATGCCCGTCCTCGCCCTGCCCACCGACCGGCCCCGGCCGGCCGTGCAGACCCACAACGGCGCCTCGGCGTTCTTCCGGCTCGACGCCGACCTGACCGCCCGCGTCCACGAGCTGGCCCGCGCGCACCACGCCACCCCGTTCATGGTGCTGCTGAGCGCCTACTACCTGTTGCTGCACCGCTGGTCGGGCCAGCAGGACATCGTGGTCGGCAGCCCCGTCACCGGCCGCACCCAGGAGGAGTTCGCCTCCGTCTACGGCTACTTCGTCAACCCGCTGCCGCTGCACGTCAGTTTGGCCGGGGAGCCGACCGTGGCCGAGCTGCTGGCCCGGGTGCGGGAGAGCGTGCTCGGCGGCCTGGACAACCAGGAGTACCCGTTCCCGCTGCTGGTCGAGCAGTTGGGGCTCCAGCACGACCCCAGCCGCTCGGCGGTGTTCCAGGCGATGTTCATCCTGCTCACCCACAAGGTCGCCGTGGAACGCTTCGGCTACCGCCTGGAGTACATCGAACTCCCCGAGGAGGAAGGGCAGTTCGACCTGACGCTGTCCGCCTACGAGGACCGCGCGGACGGCTGCTTCCACTGCGTGTTCAAGTACAACTCCGACCTCTTCGACGCCGCCACCGTCGAGCGGCTGGCCGCGCACTACCGCAACCTGCTGGACGCCATGACCAGCGCCGGCACCGACCGCCCGGTCGGCCGGCTGCGGATGCTCGACGAGGCCGAACGCCGCCGCATCCTCACCGGCTTCAGCGGCGCCGACCGGCGGGCCGACCACGACACCCCGGTGCCCGAACTCGTCGCCAAGGCCGCCGCCGAACACCCCGAGGCCGTCGCCGTCACCTCCCCCCGCCCGGACGGCGTCCGCCGCCTCACCTACGGCGAGCTCGACCGGCGGGCCCAGCGGACGGCCCTGCGGCTGCGCGAACTGGGCGTCGGCGAAGGCTCGGTGGTCGCGGTCTGCCTGGACAAGTCACCCGAGCTGGTCGTCGTCCTGCTGGCGATCTGGCGGGCCGGCGCCGCCTACCTGCCGCTCGACCCCGGCCACCCGGCCGACCGGCTCGCCTACCAGGTGACCGACGCCGGAGCCGCCCTCGTCGTGGTCGCCGAGCGGAACCCGTTCGGCACCGAGCCGCCCGTCCGCCCCGTCACCCTGGACGAACTCGACCGGCCGGCCGCCGAGAGCGGCCCGCTGCCCGCCGCCGACCCGGACCGCCCCGCCTACGTCATCCACACCTCCGGCTCCACCGGCCGCCCGAAGGCCGTGCGGGTCGACCACCGCAACCTCGCCGCCGTCACCGCGGGCTGGCGCGCCGAGTACCGCCTCGACACCGAGGCCCGGGTGCACCTCCAGATGGCCGGGACCGCCTTCGACGTCTTCTCCGGCGACCTCGCCCGGGCGCTGAGCACCGGCGGCACCCTCGTCCTGGTCGACCGCGACCTGCTGTTCGACACCGCCCGGCTGTACCGCACCATGCGCGAGGAGGCCGTCGACTGCGGCGAGTTCGTGCCCGCCGTCGCCCGCGGCCTGCTGGCCCACTGCGAACGCGAGGGCCTGCGGCTGGACTTCCTGCGGCTGCTGGTCGTCGGCTCCGACTCCTGGAAGGCCGCCGAGCACCGGCGGCTGCGCGCCCTGTGCGGGCCGGACACCCGGCTGGTCAACTCCTACGGCCTGACCGAGGCCACCATCGACACCAGCTACTACGAGGGCGGGGCCGACGCGCTGGAACCCGGCCGGATGGTGCCGATCGGCCGGCCCTTCCCCAACAGCGCGCTGTACATCCTCGACCACTACGGCGAGCCGGTACCGCCCGGCGTGCCCGGCGAGCTGTGGATCGGCGGCGCCGGTGTCGCCGCCGGCTACCCGAACGACCCGGAGCAGACCACCCGGCGCTTCACCACCCTGGAGCTCGACGGCCCGCCCGTCCGGCTCTACCGCACCGGCGACCTCGGACACTGGGACGCCCACGGCACCGCCCACCTGCTCGGGCGGATCGACAACCAGGTCAAGGTGCGCGGCCACCGGATCGAGATCGGCGAGATCGAGGCCCACCTCACCGCCCGCCCCGAACTGGCCCAGGCGTGTGTGGCGGTCCGTCAGGACGCCACCGGCGAAGCCGTGCTGGCCGCCTACCTGGTCCCCGCCGAGGGGACCACCCTGGACCGCCGGGAACTGCGCCGCCACCTGGCCGAGCACCTGCCCACCGTGATGATCCCCTCCCACCTCACCGAACTGGCCGCCCTGCCGCTCACCCCCAACGGCAAGGTCGACCTGGCCGCCCTGCCCGAGCCCCGGATCGACACCGGCGACGCGCAGCACGAACCGCCCGTCACCCTCTACGAGATCCGCACCGCCGAGCACTGGAGCAAGCTGCTCGGCGTGGCGGAGGTCGGCCTCCAGCACGACTTCTTCGAACTCGGCGGCAGCTCCATCCGGCTGATCGAGCTGATCCACCACCTGCAGACCGAGTTCAACATCAGCATCCCGGTCGGGCTGCTGTTCAAGGTCACCACCCTGCACGGGATGGCCCGCACGCTGGAGCAGATCATCACCGGCGAAGTCGCCGGCGGGCAGCCGTACCTCTGGTTCAACCCCGGGGCGCCCGAGGGGCGGACGGTGTTCTGCTTCCCGCCGGCCGGCGGCCACGGCCTGGTCTACCGCCAGCTCGCCGCCCACCTGCCCGACCACCGGCTCGCCGCCTTCAACTACCTCACCGGCGACGACAAGACCGCCCGCTACGCCGACCTGGTCGAGGAGCTGGAGGAGTCGGGGCCGTACGTCCTGCTCGGCTACTCGCTCGGCGGCAACCTCGCCTTCGAGGTGGCCCGGGAGCTCGAACGCCGAGGCCGTACGGTCAGTTCCGTCCTGGTGGTGGACTCCTACCGGATCCCCGAGCCCTTCGAACTCGGAGAGGAGCACCTGGCCGTCTTCGAGCGCGAACTCCACGAGCACCTGCACCGGCACACCGGCTCCCGGATCGTCGCCCAGGAGACCCTCGAACAGGCCCGGGACTACCTGGCGTTCTGCAGCCGGACCCCCAACCTGGGCGTCCTGAAGGCCCCGCTCAACGTGGTCTGCGAACGGGACCGGCTGGCGCTGCACGCGGGCGGCGAGCACGGCTCCTGGCACGGCGCCTCCAGCGCCGGCACCGCCGTCCACGCCGGGCACGGCAGCCACGCCGAGATGCTCGACGCCGAATTCGCCGCCCGCAACGCCGAACTGGCGGGCGCCATCCTGGCCGGAGGCACCGCCGATGGCCGGGCCTGAGCGCGGACCGGACTGGTCGAGCCGGGAGCGGGCTTCCGGCGGCCCGCCCCGGGTCATCGTGATCGGCGCGGGCATCGGCGGGCTCTCCACCGGCTGCTACGCGCAGATGAGCGGGCTGGAGACCCGGATCTTCGAGAAGCACGTGCTGCCCGGCGGCTGCTGCACCGCGTGGTCCCGGCACGGCTACCTGTTCGACTACTGCATCGACTGGCTGATCGGCACCGCCGAGGGCACCGGGGCGAACCAGGTGTGGCGCGAACTCGGCGCCCTCGACGGCAAGTCGATCACCCGCTTCGACGTCTTCAACCGCGTCGTCGACGAACACGGCCGCGCCGTCACCTTCTACGGGGACCCGGACCGGCTGGAACAGCACCTGCTGGCCACCGCCCCCGGCGACGCCAAGCCGATCCGCGCCTTCTGCCGGGACCTGCGCCGCTTCGCCGCCATCGACCTGCCCTGGGACCTCACCCCGCCGCCGCTGCGCGGCCCGGCCGAGCGGCTGCGCACCCTGCGCACCGTGCTGCCCGCGTTCCGGCTCTTCTGGCGGACCGCGACGACCCCGATGAGCGGCTTCGCCGAGCGCTTCCAGGACCCTCTGCTGCGGCGGGCGCTGCCCAACATGTTCCTCCAGGAGCCGGCCGGCTTCCCGCTGCTGCCGTACCTGTACACCCTGGCCGCCGCGCACAACGGCAACGCGGGCTTCCCGCAGGGCGGTTCGCTCGGGCTGGCCCGCTCGGTGGAGGAGCGCTACACCTCGCTCGGCGGGGTGATCGGCTACCGCTGCCGGGTGGAGCGGATCCTGATCGAGGGGGACCGCGCCGTCGGCGTCCAACTCCGGGACGGCTCCCGGCACTTCGCCGACCACGTGGTGGCCGCCTGCGACGGACCGACGGTGCTCGACCGGCTCCTCGAAGGCCGCTGGTCCAGCCCCGCCACCGACCGGCTGTACGGCGAGCTGCTGGACAAGCCCGGCAACCTGTACCCGGCCGTCGTCTCGGCCTTCGTCGGCGTGGACGGCCCGCTGCCCGAGGGCGAACCGCACAGCACCACCTACCTGCTGCCCCCCGAGCAGGGCGCCCGGCTGCCCGGCTCGCTCCAGCACAGCCTGGTCGTCCAGATGCGGTCGGACTACGCGGAGGGCTTCGCGCCGCCCGGCAAGTCGGTGCTGCACTGCACCTACTTCAGCGACTACCGCTCCTGGAAGGACCTGCGGGTCCGCGACCGCCGCGCCTACCGGGCGCGCAAGCAGGAAGTCGCTGCGTTCGTCCGGGAGTTCCTGGAGCGGACGTACCCCGGGCTCGGCCGCCGGATCGAACTCGTCGACGTCGCCTCCCCGGTGACCACCGAGCGGTTCACCGGCAACACCTACGGCAGCATCCTCGCCTGGCAGGCCTTCTCCGAGGCCGAGGACGCCGCCAACCGGCTGGTCAACCGGGACCGGATGCGGCTGCCCGGGCTGCGCGGCTTCTCGATGGCCGGGCAGTGGGCCGGCCTCGGCGGCCTGATCCGCGCCGCCACCAGCGGCCGGTACGCCGCGCAGTACCTCTGCCGGGAGCTCGGCCGGCCGTTCCGGGCCTGGCCCAGCGAAAACCAGGAACCTTGGCACACGGGCAAGTTGGGCAAACTGCCGCAACTCGACCGGGCCACCGTGGGAGTGCCGGAATGACCGGAACGAATACCAGCAGGCAGACCATGGTGATCGTCGGGGGCGGGCTGGGCGGCCTGTCGACCGGCTGCTACGCGCAGATGAACGGCTACCGCACCACCGTCCTGGAGATGCACGAACTCCCCGGCGGCTGCTGCACGGCCTGGGACCGCGGCGAGTTCACCTTCGACTGCTGCGTGAGCTGGCTGCTCGGCAGCGGCCCCGGCAACGAGATGCACCAGATCTGGCTCGAACTCGGCGCGCTGCAGGGCAAGGTGATGCGCAACTTCGACGTCTTCAACGTGGTGCGCACCCGGGACGGCCGCGCCGTCTACTTCTACTCCGACCCCGACCGCCTCGAAGCGCACCTGCTCGACCTCGCCCCGGAGGACGCCCGGCGGATCCGGCAGTTCTGCGCAGGGCTGCGCAAGTTCCGCCGCGCCCTGGTCCGTTACCCCTTCCTCAAGCCGGTCGGGCTGATGGGCCGGGCCGAACGCTGGCGGATGCTCGCCTCCTTCCTGCCGTACTTCAACGTCATCCGGCGCTCGATCACGGTGCTGATGAGCGACTACTCGGCGCGCTTCCGGAGCCCGCTGCTACGCGAGGCGTTCAACTTCGTGCTCTACGAGCAGCACCCCAACTTCCCGGTGCTGCCCACCTACTTCCAACTCGCCTCGCACGCCGGGCAGTCGGCCGGGGTGCCGGAGGGCGGCTCGCTCGGGCTGGCCCGCTCGATCGAGCAGCGCTACCGGCGGCTCGGCGGCGAGATCAGCTACAACACCAAGGTGGCCGAGATCCTGGTCGAGCAGGACCGGGCCGTCGGGGTGCGGCTGAGCGACGGCCGGGAGATCCGGGCGGACATCGTGGTCGCCGCCTGCGACGGACGCACCACCATGCTGGACCTGCTCAAGGGCCGCTACCTGAACGACACCTACCGCCGGCTGTACACCCGGACCATCACCGAGCCCGGCATGGTCTTCCCCGGCTACCTCACCGTCTTCCTCGGCCTGCGCCGCCCTTTCCCGGCCGGGGACCCGTGCACCACCTACCTGCTGGAGGACGAGGTCGCCGACCGGCTCACCGGCATCCGCCACGCCAGCATCAACGTCCAGTTCCGCAGCCGCCACTACCCCGAGCTGTCGCCCGCCGCGACGACCGTCGTCTACGCCAGCTACTTCTGCGACATCGCCCCCTGGCGGGAGTTGAGCACCGGCCCGGAGCAGGCGCCGCGGCTGCGGCGGGGCGAGGAACTGCACACCCTGCCGGTGGGGCGCGGCCGCGAGTACCAGCGCGAGAAGCGGCGGGTGCGGGACGCCATCGTGGAGTTCCTGGACGGGCACCACCCCGGCCTGCGGGACGCCGTCGCGGTCAAGGACGTGTCCACCCCGCTCACCCAGGTCCGCTACACCGGCAACTACGACGGCACGGTGCTCGGCTGGCAGCCGTTCGTGGAGAGCGGCGAGACCCTGGAGGAGGAGATCAAGCGCAACGGGCCCGGGCTGCCCGGCCTGGCGAACTTCTACCTCTCCGGCGTGTGGGCGACCACCGGGGGGCTGATCCGGGCGGCCGCCGCCGGCCGGCACGTCGTCCAGTTCATCTGCCGCGACGACGGCCGGCCGTTCACCGCCGCCGTGGACGACAGCGCGCCGCCGCCCACCCTGGTCATCGAACCGGTCGGGCCCGCCGACCGGCGGTTTGGAGTCACCTCATGAGGGTCGAGAAGTGGGTCGTCCGCGAGCACGTGGACGGCGTGCCGGACGTCGAGCGGATGTACCGGAAGGTGGTCGAGGAGGTGGACGTCCGCCTCGCCGCGGACGAGATGCTGCTGCGGACCAGGTACGTCTCGGTCGACCCGTACCTCCAGGGGATCGCCCTGGACACCCCGATCGGCGACCACATGGGCGCGGACTCCATCATGGAGGTGGTGGAGGCCGGGCCGGACGCCGCCTTCGCCGTCGGCGACCTCGTGCAGGGCTTCGGCGGCTGGCGCAGCCACGTGATCAGCAACGGCGCCCCGGCGCTCTGGCAGACCGGCACCTTCCCGATGGTCTTCCCCGCCTACCGGCGACTGGACCGGAGCGACTACGACGACGCCCTGCCGATCTCCACCGCCCTCGGCGTCCTCGGCGGCCCGGGGATGACCGCCTGGGGTACGGTCGAGAAGTTCCTGAAGGTCCGGCCGGGGGACACCGTGCTGGTCAGCGGGGCGTCCGGGGCGGTCGGCTCGGTGGTCGGACAGCTGGCCCGGCACCGGGGGGCCCGGGTCATCGGCACCACCGCCACCCCGGCCAAGGCCGCCCGGCTGAGTGAGCTGGGCTTCGACGCGGTCCTGCTCTACCGCGACGGCGACGACCCCGAGCGGCTGCGGGAGGAAATCGCCAAGCTCGCCCCGGCCGGCATCGACCGCTACTTCGACAGCCTGGGCGGGGCGCTCACCGACGCGGTCTTCTCCCAGCTCGCCGTGGACAGCCGGGTCGCGGTCTGCTGGCAGTGGGGCAGCCAGGTCGGCGGCGACTGGGCGGGCCCGCGACTGCTGCCGATGATCATGTTCCCGCGCACCACCATCCGCGGCATCTTCTCGCTGGAGTGGTTCACCGAGGAGAACTGGTCGGCGCTGCGGCAGGAGCTGGGCGCGCTCGTCCGCAGTGGGGACCTCGGCTACCAGCAGACCGTCCACCGGGGCTTCGACAACATTCCGGCCGCCTACCGCAGCCTGTACGTGGACCGCTCCGCGAGCCGGGGCAAGGTGCTCGTCGAACTCTGAGCCGGGCGGTCCGCGGGGCCGGCCGGGGCGGGCGGTTCGTGGGCCCGCCCCGGCCGGGCGCAGGTCAGTTCAGGCTGAACCAGGTGGAGCGGGACTTCTTCCACTCCGGCTGGGCGAGGTCCTTGGCGGCAGTGCCGTCGCCGTACAGGTCGGCGGAGCCGTCGTCGGTGATCAGCTGGGCCCGGGCGCCGGGGGCGTCCAGGTTCGGGACGTCCGGGACGGCCTCCCAGGCGCCGGCGTCGCTGGTCGGCAGGTCGACCAGCTTGGCCGGCTGGGAACCCGGCTGCCCGTTCCAGCGGTAGAGGGCGTACGGGGCGGAGTTGTCCTCGGCGGACCAGGAGCCGGCCACGATCAGGTACTGGCCGAGGTCGTTGCGGCGCAGGTCGCGGATGGAGAGCCCGCCGAGGTCCAGCTCGACCGGCTCGCCGAAGGTCGCGTGCGAGGCCGAACCGGACAGCAGCGACGGGAGGTTGGTGACCGGGACGAGCAGCGCGCGGCCGCCGGTGACCGCCGGGGTCAGCGGCGCGCGGAAGCCGATGTACGCGGTGGTGGTGCTGCCCGGGGCGAACTCCAGCCCCTCGACGTTGAATCCGTCGATCTGCTTGGGCGCCTGGCCGTCCGCCGCGCCCGCCGCGAAGCCGTAGCGGTCGCCGTGGGCGCCGTCCCAGGCGATCAGGTCGTCGCGCAGGCCGTGGTACGAACCGGCCAGCGACAGCTGGGTGTTGGCGCCCGAGCCGGTGACCTTCGTGGTGAACACGGTGTGCCGGTCCGGCTTGACCTTGCCGTCCTTGTTGTTGCCGAGCGAGCCCGTCCAGTAGATCGTGTCGCCGACCCGGGCCGCGGCCTCGATGTCGATCTCCTTGGAGACGCCGAGCGCGGAGCTGAAGTCCCAGGTGCGGACCGGCGCGCCGGAGGCGTTGCGGTCGTACAGCCGCAGCACGTTGGACTCGTCGTCGCCGACCAGGATGTAGCCGCCGCCCGCGTCCACCGCGGCGGAGGCGTCGCTGGAGCCGGTCAGGTAGCGGCTGGCGGCCGGGAACTGGACGGCGGGGGAGGCCGCGTAGTGCAGGGTGCGGGTCGCGGTCTTGCCGCCCAGGCCGGTCACCTTGATGGTGAGGTCGGTGTAGCCGACGCCCTGCGCGGCGACCGCCAGGGTGCGGGTGCCGCCGGTGCCCGTCACCGCCACGTCGCCGGTCCGCGCGACGGCGCTGCGGGTGCTCGCCGAGGCGGCGACGGTCAGCGCCGAGGCCGCGGCCCCGCTCTGCGCCACCGCCACGGACACCGTCGGGTCGCCGGTGGCGCCGACCGCGCCGGACAGGTAGCCGGCCGAGAAGGTGATCGTCGGAGTGCCGTACGAGGCCGCGGCGGCCGGGACGACCGGCAGGGCGAGTACGGGCACCGCCGCGACGGCGACGGCCAGCGGCAGCAGACGGCGGGGGGAACGGGACACGGTGACAGCCCTTCGACGCACGGGGAGGAGCGGGGGCGGTGCGGATCCGGACCAGCCTGGGCGGCCGCGGCGAACGCCAACCCTACGCCGGAGAACCGGACGGCGAACAGCAGGCCTCCAACGGCGGGCGGGAGTTGGGGGAAAGGCCCGGCCGGGCATGGCCTAGCCGCGGATTCCGGCCGTATGCAGGCGGCGGCGGACCTCCTCCCACTCCGGGGCGACCGGCGCGGTCGACCGCGCGCCGACGCCCCGGTCCTTGAAACCGCTGGACGTCGACACGCACACCACCGGCCCCTCGGCCTGCCCGAGGCCCTCGACGCCGCCGAGGCTGCGCAGCCCCGCGAGCCCGGCCGCCGCGGACAGCTCCGTCCAGAGCCCGGAGCGGGCCAGTTCGGCCTGGGCGGCCGCGAGTTGGCCGTCGTCCAGGGTCAGCACCCGGCCGCCGCTCTCGCGGACCGCGACCACGCCCCGGTAACCGCCGACCGGGGAGGCGATCGAGTACGCCTCGCTCGGCCCCACCGTCACCCGGGCCGCCGGCAGGCCCTGGCGGACGGCCAGCGCGAGCGGCGCGCCGGACGCGGACTCGCAGGCGACGATGCGCGGCACCCGGTCGGCCAGGCCGAGCCGGTGCAGTTCGCTGAAGCCCTTCCAGACGCCGAAGAGCAGCTCCCCGTAGCCGGTGGGCACGAACACCGCGGCCGGCACGCCGATGTCCCGGAAGATCTCGTACGCGACGGTCTTGTAGCCCTCGGGGCCGTACGCGTGGCCGGTGTGGGTGGTGGTGAGGTTGCTGACCGGGTGCAGGCCCAGCCGGTCCACGACCTGCCGCAGCAGCGGCCAGCGGGCCTCCCACGGCACCGGCAGCACGACGGCGCCGTAGGCGTTGAGGAACGCGTCGACGGCCGGCGGCAGGTCGGGCCCGGTGAACACCACGCAGCGCAGCCCGGCCCGGGCGGCGTAGGCGGCGGCGGACGCGCCGTGGTTGCCGGAGGAGGCCACCGCGATCCCGGGCGCGCCGACGCCCACGGCGGCGCTGGTGGTGCAGCGGTTCAGCCGGTCCTTATGGCTCCAGGTCGGGTTGCGGGCCTCGTCCTTGACGTACACCCCGGGTTCGAGCTCGACCAGCGGCGTGCCGCCCTCGCCCAGGCCCGGCGCGAGCAGCGGCGGCAGCAGGGGGGCCCACCGCTCCAGCCCGCCGCGCGGCGCCCCGGCGTCCGACCCCGGGGCGAACAGGGCGGCCGCGTCGGCCTTGCGGTAGGCGTAGTCGACCTCGACGGGGTAGGACACGTCCTCGGTGCCGGTGCGGGGACAGCCCGCGGTGAGCGGGGGCCACAACGGGTAGTCGAGGGTGGGATCGCCGAGGGAGCGCTGGCCGGTTGCGAGGGAGCCGTCTGTCGCCATGTCAGGAGCCTAACCGGACCTGCGGCGCCCGGTCCGGCGGATTTCGGGGCCCGGTGGGCGGGGGATGGCGGGCCTCAGGGGTTCCTGCGGCCGCTACTGGCCCTGCCGGACGGCCGAGACGTCGAACTCCAGGACGACCTTGTCGCCGACCAGGACGCCGCCGCCCTCCAGGGCCGCGTTCCAGGTCACCCCGAAGTCCTTGCGGCTGATCGTCACCGAACCCTCCAGGCCCACCCGCAGGTTGCCCTGGGGGTCGACGGCGTTGCCGGTGTACTCGACGTCGATGGTGACCGGGCGGGTGACGTCCTTGACGGTGAGGTCGCCCGTCACCCGGAACTCGCCGTCCCCGCGCGGCTCGATTGCCGTCGTGGCGAAGGCGATGGTCGGAAACTTCGGCACGTCCAGGAAGTCGTTGGTGCGCAGGTGCTGGTCGCGCTGCTCGACGCCGGTGTCGATGCTGTCGGTCCGGATCGTCACCCGGGCGGTGGAACGGCCCGGGTCGGCGCCGTCGAGGTGGGCGCTGCCCTCGAAGGCGGTGAAGGAGCCGCGGACCTTGGTCACCATGGCGTGGCGCGCCACGAAGCCGATCCGGGTGTGGGCGGGGTCGAGGACGTAGTCCCCGGTGAGATCGGACAGGGAGACGGTCATGGTCGGCTTACCTCCTGGGCCTCTGCGGGGAATCGCGGGGGTCGGGTCCTCGGGGGTCGCCGACCTCGGCGGCGGTGCCGCCCCGGTCGCCCCGGACCACGCTAGGTGCTGCGCCCCGTCCCCGCCCGTCGGGCCCGGGCCGCTGTCTTCCACGCGGGTGCCCCCGCCCGGGTGGAAGACAGCGGCATGGGTTCAGCGGTGGCTCGGGAACTGCACCACCTGCTGGTAGGTCGGACGGTTCTGCCAGGTGGTCTTGTCGTCCGTGACACCGCCGAGCGGGCGCTGGATGATCGTGTCGGCGCACCACTGGTCGCCGGCGGAGCAGTCCGCGTCGCCCGGGTAGACCTGGGCCGGGGTCTGGGCGGCCGCCCGCTTCAGGGTGTCCAGCAGCACGCCCCGGCAGGCCGCCAGATCGCCCCCGCCGCAGTACGGGCGGGCCAGCGGGCCGGCCACCTGGTCGCCCAGGACGGACCGCAGGTCCTTGTCCAGGTAGCTCCACCAGCCGTACTGGAAGGCCGAACCCTTGTGCGGGATCGCCTCGTTGGCGCTCACGGGGCCGCCGCCGCCGGGACCGGGCTGGCCGCCGGAGGGCGACTCGTTGATCTGCAGGGCGCCGGTCAGGGCCGTGAACAGCTGGTCTCCGAGGCCGGGCCGCATGACGCCCTCCGCGACCAGCGGCCACCAGGCGTCCAGGACGCGGATCGCGGCGGCGTCCGCGTAGCCGTGGCTGCCGGGCGACGTCTCCTTCCGCTGGGCGCCGTCCGCCAGCCAGGCCTCCAGCTGCTGGAGCGCGGTGGCGGCGGCCGGATCGGTGACGGGGGCGCTGCGCAGCACCCGGATCAGGTCCGGCAGGACGTCCTCGGCGCGCAGGTCGGCCAGGGCGGCGCCGGCCATGGCCTGGGTGAGCGAGACCCGGCTCGCCTTGCCGCCGTTGCGCAGCAGCGCCTTGACCCGGTCGTCGAGCAGGTTGCCGCGGTGCACCGAGCCGTTGCCGAACCCGGCCGAGGTGAAGCCGTCGGCCTGCTTGTTGTTCCAGGAGATGTAGTAGTCCTGGTTGACGGACTGCGGGTGCTCGGCCGCCGGGGTGTACCGGGCGGTGTTGGTGGCGGGGTCGAAGTCGGCCCACTCGTAGGCCGGTTCGGCGCGCAGCGGCAGGCCGGGGTCGACCCCGGGGGCGCGCACCGGGTTGCTGCCGGAGTTGTAGTACGCGATGTCGCGGGAGTCGGCGTAGAACCAGTTGAAGGTGTAGTTGATGTCCTGCGCCGCCTGCTGGAAGCCCGCCGCGTCGTGCACCGCGCCGGGGTCGTTGAGCTCCTGGAAGCCGATGATGGAGTCCGCCTCGTGCCGGTAGGTGGAGCGCAGCGAGGTGAAGGCCACGGGGGCGCCGCCGACCGTGCCGCGGGCGGTCACCAGGCCGTACCTGCTGCGGTACATCACCAGGGTGTAGGAGCCGGCGGCGGTGGAGTCGGCGGTGGTCGGGTTCCAGGTGTTCTTGCGTTCCAGCCGGTCGAAGGGGACGCACTGGCCGTGCCAGAGGTAGGAGTTGGCGGCGGTGGTGGCCGGGGAGCCGTCGGTGGTGCAGAGCGGGACGGCGTAGGTGTCGGTGATGTCCTGCCCGGCGGAGGTGGCGCTCCAGGCGTAGTCCTGGCCGCGGCCGAGCTGCACGTAGAAGCTCAGGCCGGCGAAGGCCGCGCCGCGCGCGCTGATGCCGGGGCCCTGGATCTCCTCAAGCATCAGCAGCTGTGGGGCGAAGTAGCCGGTCTGCGGGCCGAACATGGTGACCGGGTGGCCGTCGTCGGTGTGGGCGCCGGAGACCAGCAGCGCGTTGGACATGCCGTGCTTGGCGGTGAGCAGGTTGCCGGGCAGCACGCCCGGGGCGGCGGTCCTCGCGGCGCCGGCGCCCGTGCCGGTGGCGTCGTAGATCATCCGCTCGGGCACCACCGAGCCGGGGTCGGGCAGCGCCTCGCCCTGCGGGGCGTCGGGGACCGGGGCGTAGGGGAAGCGCTGGCCGTCGTGCAGGGTCTGGACGGCCTCCGGGTCGTCGGCCTCGCGCAGCGACTTCCAGACCGCGTCCCCGGCGTCCTTGCCGTAGCGGGCCTCGGCGGCCGACTTGACCTGGGCGGAGGCGAGTTCACCGCCGCCGCCGGAGCCGAACAGGGCGCCGACCACGGAGGCCAGGGCGACCAGGTCGGTCAGCTTGAACGGCTCGATCGACCCGGCGTTGGTGATCGGGTCGATGTGCCCGGTCAGGTCGTACTCGCCGGGGAAGGTGCGGGCGTTGTAGGACTCCTTGGCGTACTGGTTGATGCCGTCGAGGTACGCGTTCGCGTCGGTGAGGGCCTGGGCGGCCCGGCCGCCGCGGGCCGCCAGGGCGTCGATCTGCTGCTGCAGTTCCGCCTCGGTGTACGGCGCGGCCTGCCAGAAGCTCTGCTCCAGCTGGCGGTTGGCGGCGGCGCCGCCGGCGAAGCCGGACAGCTGGCCGCGGCCCACGTGCCGGAACAGGTCCATCACCCACAGCCGGTCCTGGGCGGCGGCGTAGCCCGCGCCGTACTCGGTGCCGTAGCGGGTGGTGCCGGTGATGTGCGGGACGCCGGTGGCCTTGTCGCGGACGATGGTGACGTCGGCGCGCGGGCTGATGGTGCTGGCCACCTGGTCGGCGGGGACGCCGAAGGAGGCGTCGTTGAAGAAGTCGCGCAGCTTGGCCTCGGTCAGGCCCGGGTAGCCGGAGGCGAGGGCGGCGTACGGGCCGAGCTGGTCGTCGGTGTGGGCGGGGCGGCTGCCGAACATCCGGTTGAGCAGGATCTCGGCGAGCGTGGCGTTGCCGTTCTCGCCGGGCGGCAGGATGTCCCGGCAGTGGCCGCCGCAGTAGTCGGCCGCGGTGGCGGTCGGGGCGGCGGGGGCGGCGGCGGTGGGGGTGGTGGTCAGGGCGGCGGTGACGAGCAGGGCCGACGCGGCGGCGGCGGCCGGGAAGCGCAGGGGGTGGGGGCGTAGGCGCAAGGGGAGCTCCTCCGTCGAAGCCACGGGAGCTCGACGGTAGGGGCGTTACTGACCGGTTGGCTAGTGGCGTGCATGCCATTTCCGGTGGGGCGCAGTAGAGTTGGTGATCCGTCGGGACCGCCTACGGCCTACCGCCCGGCGGCGAGGCGGGTGGCGAGGTGGGCGGCGGCAGTGGCGGCGTCGGTGCGGGGGAGGCGGGGGTGGAGGTCGGCGAGGAGGTGGTGGAGGCGGTCGCGGATCGGGCCGGGGGCGGTGGCCACCGAGCCGGTGAGGACCAGGGGTTCGGCGGGGGTGGCGGTGGCGCGGGCGAGGTCGGCCAGGTGGTCGGCGGCGGTGTCGGCGATGGCGCGGGCGGCCGGGTCGCCCTGCTCGGCGAGCCGGGAGACCAGTGGGGCGATGGTGGCGAGCCGGCGGGGCGGGCCGGCGTAGGCCCAGTGGAGCAGGGCGTCGGGGGAGTCGGCGGCGCAGTGGGCGCGGACGGCGGTGCCGAGCGGGCCGGCCGGGTCGGCGTGGGCGTGGCGCAGGGCCTCGCGGCCGAGCCAGAAGCCGCCGCCCTCGTCGCCGAGCAGCCAGCCGAGCCCGCCGCCGCGCGCGAGCGTGCGGGTGCCGGCGAGCCGGACGCAGATCGCGCCGGTGCCCGCGATCAGGACGGTGCCGTGGCCGTCGGTGACGCCGCCGGAGGCCAGGGCCGGGACGGTGTCGGGGACGAGTCGCACCGGGTGGCGGAGGCCGAGGGCGGCCCGGCAGCGCTCGGCGAACGCGTCCGGGTCCGGTAGGGAGCGGTACCCGGCGAGGCCGATCAGGCAGGCGGCGATCCGGCCCGGGCCGCGCCCGTCGAGGGCGGCCGTGACCGCCGCCGCCAGCCGGTCGAGCGCCGGCTCCGGGCCCTCTCCGGCGGGGTTGGCGCCGGGGCTCTCGCCGCGGCCCCGGACGGCGCCCGCGGCGTCCAGGAGGACGGCGCGGGTGTGGCTGCCGCCGGCGTCGACGCCGAGGTGGAGGGTGGTCATCGGGCGCCTCCGGTGCGGGCTCGGCGGGTGGCCGGGGTGGTGGTGAGCGGCATCAGGTCGGCGGCCGGCAGGGCGCCGCGGACCTGCGCGAGCGGCTGCCGCCGGGGCTCCGGAGGGGGCGCCGGTGGGCTGACCGGTCCTCAGCGTAGAGGGATCGCGGCAGAAGGGGCATCTACGCCGTCGAGCCCGGCACCCTGCGCTTCGCCGATGTCATGATCGCCGCGCTCCTCGACGGCGGGCTGGACGGGCGCCGCGCGTCCTGGGTGTTCTGGACCATCCGGTACCTGGCCTTCGGCCTGACCCAGGAGGAGCAGGCCCTGGCCGCCCAGGACGGCGTGCACACCCTCGGCCCGGCCCTCGCCGGCGGCGGCTACCCGGCGCTCGCCCGGGTCGTCCCGCACCTGGAGGATGCCGCCTTCACCGAGCGCTTCGAGTTCGGCCTCTCCCGGATCCTCTCCCCGTCCGGCCCCATCGCCCCCTGAATTCCCAACGGCCGCCCCCTCGTTACCCCGGTCGCTCCACACGCCCCCCCTCGGGACTGCCTTTACCGGTGCTCGGCGAGCGGCGGGTGGGGCGGCCGATCGGCTCTGTGACAGCAGGTATTCCGTCGACGGGCGGCGATTTTCGGCCCTCCTCCCACATCGGGCGATCCCGGCCGCGCCACCCCGCCGGATCGGCCCCCGCCGTTCCCGGGCCCGGGAACCCGCTGGGCAGGCGCGAGATCACCGTTTGTGAGGCTTGCCTAACCTGTGCCCCGCTGCGACCGGAGGGCGCTGTCCGCTTCGAGGTGTTGGCCGGATCGGGCGGCACGCGGACTTCTTGACAGGCGGGAGCCCATACGCCGAAGCTCATCGCAGTTGGCGAATTTCTCACCGAACTCCCGCTCCGCTTCGGCCTCTTCACGAGGCGTTTTTCTCAGCAGTGGCTTCGTCATGAGGGAAAGTGAGATCCGCTTGACGTTCGTGACCGCGGAAACCCGTGCGGAACCGGCCCGCCCGGCGAAAGCGAGACACCGGGACAGCGGGGTTCCGGACCGCGGGCGGATGTACGGGCGGATGTACGGGCGGGCCGATGCTGAATTCCGCACCGCAGTGCGGGAATTCGGGTTGCCCGACCGCCCCGTCCCGGCGCGCCCCGTCCCGGCGCGCCCCGCGCACGTGACCGCACCTCCTCCGGCGACGGCCTGATCCGGAGGGCCCCGCCCGGTGCGGACGACCGCGCCGGGCCGCCCGTCCCTGCCCGTCCCTGCCCGTCCGGCCCCGACCCGTCGCCGCCGCACCACCGCCTCCGTACCACCGCACGGAAGGAACAGCCATGTCGCAGAACACCTGGGACAAGGAACCACGCCCCGCCAGGCTGGAGGAACGCCTGGACGACGGAGTGGTCCGATGTCATCTCAGCCCCCGGAACTGCCGGATCCGCCCCGGCCAGCACGGATTCTGCATGGTCCGGGCCAACCGGGACGGTCGCCTGGTGACCCTGAACTACGGGCGCTCGGTCCACGCCACCGAGGAGACCATCGAGACCGAGGCGGTGTTCCACTACGCGCCCGGCGCCCGGATCCTCTCGATGGGGAACGTCGGCTGCATGCTCAACTGCGACTACTGCCACAACTGGAAGACGTCGCAGGCGCGCCACGTGGAGGACAAGGACGTCTACCACTACACGCCCGAGGAGGTCGTGGACATCGCCGTCCGGCACGGCGTGAAGGTGATCTCCTGGACCTACAACGACCCGGTGGTGTGGCACGAGTTCGTGGTGGAGACGGCCGCTCTCGCCAAGGCGGCGGGAATCGTCAACCTCTACAAGTCCGCGTTCTTCATCAGCGGCGAGGCGATCGAGGAACTGATCCCGGTGATCGACATCTTCTCGGTGTCGATCAAGTCCCTGGACCCGAAGTACTACCGGAAGATCACCAAGGGCTGGCTGGAACCGGTCCTGGAGGGCACCGAGCAGGTGTTCCGGGCCGGGAAGCACGTCGAGGTCTCCACGCTGATGGTCACCGACCTCAGCGACGACGAGGCGACCGCCCGGGACATGGCGAGGTTCGTCGGCGAGCGGCTCAGCCCCGACGTGCCCACGCACTTCGTGCGCTTCCACCCGGACTACAAGATGACCAACACCATCCGCACCCCCGTCGACCGGCTGGAACGGGCCCGCAAGGTCGCCATGGACATGGGGCTCAACCACGTCTACCTGGGGAACGTGTACGACACGGAGTCGACCAACACCTGGTGCCACCGGTGCGGGCAGCTCCAGATCACCCGCTACGGCCTGAACGCCGACCTGGTCGGCCTGGACGCGGCCGGCGCCTGCATCGGCTGCGGCGCCCGCTCGCCGATCGTCCTGCTGCCCGACGCCCGCCCGCGCGCCCGGGTGCCGGAACTCCCCGCCGCCGAGGGCCTGGACCTGGCCCGCTTCGACTGGCACGGCGACGTCCGCGCCCTGCACGTCCAGGTGCGCAACACCTCCGCCGCACCGGTGCGGGCCTACCACCGCCGCTACGGCGACCCGGCCGCCGACCAGGGTTGGCAGGTCATCGACCTGGCCCCGCAGGAGAGCTTCCGGTACATCGCGGCCAAGAGCACGGCGGGCGAGGTCGGCGTCCAGGTGGCCGTACCGCCGCAGTGCACCTCCAGCCTCCACCAGGTCTTCGACCGCGCGCACTTCCCGACCGTGGAGGCCTCCGCCGGAACGCTGAACGAGGACGTCTCGCCGCTGCCGCTCTTCCAGCCCCGCGCCAGGTCATGACCGGGCCCGCGAGCACGACGGAGCAGGCGGGTCCGATGCGGCACGGGACCGACTACCGCGTCCTGCCGTTCAGCGACGACCTGTCGGCCGTCCTCATCACCGGGAGCCACCGGCTGCTCCTCGCCCCGGCGGACACCGCCGAGCGGCTGGCCTCCGGCGTCGACCAGCTGCGGCTGGACGAGCGGCGGGCGTGGGAGCGGCTGCAGGCCGGCGCCGCCACCGGCCGGGAGGCCAACCGCATCCGGCTCCGGGAGAGCGCGCTCTCCGACGGCGCCGACTTCGCGGTCAACGTCAACCTGACGAACGTGTGCAACCTCGCCTGCACGTACTGCTTCGCCGAGGGCGGGGACTACGGCCGGATCACCGAGGCGATGGGCGAGCACTCGATCGCCTGGATCTTCGACTTCATCCACCGCTACGCCGCGCCCGGGCAGCGGGTCCGCTTCGAGTTCTTCGGCGGGGAGCCGCTGGCGAACTTCACGGTGATCCGCAAGATCTGCGAACGCGCCCGCGACCTCACCGGGCGCTCGGGCACCGAGTTCGTCCACCGGATCTCGACCAACCTCACCCTGATGCCCCAGGGCGTCGAGGAGTTGTTCCGCGACCACCGGTTCATCGTCTCGGTCTCGATCGACGGCGGCCGCGAGGTCCAGGACGCCAACCGCCCGTCCAAGAACGGGAAGGGATCCTACGACCGGATCATCCGCAACCTGTTCCGGCTGCGCGAGGCGTGCGGCGACGACGTCACCCTGGTGGCCCGGATGACCATCGCGACGGCGGCGCCCAGCCTCACCGAGAGCGTGCTCGACCTGTGGGGGCTCGACCTCTTCGACTACTTCCAGATCTACCCGGGCGTCTACCCGGTGGAGCAGGGCACGACGGTGCCGATCGCCCTCACGCTGGGGGACCGGAAGCTGTCCGAGCCGAAGGGCATCCAGTACATCAACCACTTCCTCCAGCCCGGCATCGTGGAGCAGTTCAAGGACTTCCTGGTCCACTACCCGCGGCTGTTCGCCCCCGACAACCGGTTCAAGGGCGTGCTGGAGTACGAGCGTGCCGTGCAGATGGTCACCGAGGGCGCGGCGGCGCTGGCGTTCTGCTCGGGCGGCCGGACGTACTACACGCACTCCCCGGACGGCAGCGTCAGCCCCTGCCACCGCCTGGTCGGCGACCAGGGCTTCGACGTGGGCACCGGGGCCGAGGGCCTCACCCGGGACCACCCCGAGTGGCGGCGCACCGTCGACGAGCACCGGGTGTGCGGGTCCTGCTGGGCCCGCTACCTGTGCGGCGGGGGCTGCCGGCAGGAGAACCACGTGGCCTCGGGCGACGTGAACGTCCTCAACACCGAGTCCTGCCAGTACCAGTTGATGCTCGCCGAGGAGGTCGTCAAGATGCTGGCCCGCTCCGCCGCCGACTACCGCGAGCGGTCGCGGGAGCGCTACGACGACCTCTTCGTCTCGTGCGGGCGCCCGGTGGTCCCCAACGATCGGCCGGCCCTCGACGCGGCCGCCGACGTCCGCCCGTTCCAGGTCCTCTGCTGACGGCCTCCGCCCCCGGACCCGTCCACCACCACGCCAGGCCGGCCCCGACGAAGGAGTGACAGCAGATGGCCGAGAAGATCATCCGACGGAACATCCACACGTACCCGTTCAAATACCGGCACCACGAGTACGACGAGTACTTCCGCCCCGAGAACGCGGTGCTCTACCTGCACGTCCCGTTCTGCATCACCAAGTGCGGATTCTGCGACTACACCGTCTACATCAACCGGAACGAGCAGCACTTCGCCCAGTACGTCGACGTGCTCGAACGTGAGATCCGCGCCTTCGCCGCCAATCGGGCCTTCCCCGCGTTCCGGGTCGACGCGGTGTATTTCGGCGGCGGGACGCCGGGCATCCTCACCGGCGACCAGACGGCCCGGCTGCTGGACGCCTGCCGGGAATCGTTCGAATTCAACGAGGGCGCGGAGATCGGCCTGGAATTCGACCCCTCGACGGTCGACGAGGCCAAGATCGCGCGCATGCGGGAGGCCGGATTCACCCGGCTCAGCGTCGGCGTCCAGGCCTTCGACGACCGGCTGCTGGAGATCTGCAACCGCTCGCACGACCTCGCCACCGCCGAACGCGCCTTCCGCACCGTCGTCGACGGCGGTTTCACGCACACCAACATCGACCTGATCTTCCCGCTGCCCGGCCAGTCCGTGGACGACTGGAAGCGCAGCGTCGACCGGGCCATCGAACTCGAACCGGCCTGCATCACGGCCTACGGCCTGGAGATCTGGCCCAAGACGGCGTTCCACTCGCTCATCACGTCCGGGAAGATGGCGCTCCCCTCGGCGCAGGAAGAGCGCCGGATGTACGAGTACGCCATCGACGCGCTGGAGGCGGCGGGCTTCGCCCGGCGCAGCTCGACGGGGTACTACCACCCCGACCGCTGCGCCGACTACTCGCGCTTCCTGGAGTACTACTGGCGGACCTGGCCGATGATCGGATTCGGCGTCTCGTCGAAGAGCGTGATCCACGACCGGCTGTTCGTCAACGTCAAGCCGCTCAAGAAGTACTACGAGATGGTCGGAAGTGGTCAAATTCCGCTGGATTTCGCCACGTACCTCACCAAGGAGCAGGAAATGCGCCGCGTCATGATCCGCGGCCTCAAGATGTGCGAGGTCAACCGGCCGGACTTCCACGACCGGTTCGGCGTCACCATGGAGGCTGTCTTCGGGGCGGAGATCGAGCAGCTCATCGACAAGGGCTGGCTGGAGGAACGGGGCACCGACGTGTATGCGCTGACCAGGCTCGGTCAGTTGTTGTCGACCAATGTGTACGAGCTGTTCTACGCGCCGGAAGATCTCAGTCCCGCCGAAGGGGATGAGGTACGGTTCGGCATATCGGAGCTCGTCGAGTGACCTGATCGGCGGGTGTTGTGACGAGGGGCAGAGCGAATTGTCGCGCACGTGCTCGCACCAGGCCTTCCGCCGGGCCTTGAGCCGGGACCTGAGCCGGGACTTTCACCGGGACTTTCGCCGGGACTTTCACCGGACCGGAATGATCGCGGTGACCTGCGGGGGACAGCGGTGAACATCCTCCCCGCGTGGTTCGCCGGGCTCAGCCTCGGCTTCCTGGTCGCACTGCCCCTCGGCCCCATCGGCCTGCTGTGCGTGCGCAGCGTCCTGCGCGACGGCTTCCCGACCGGCTGGGCGATCGGCCTGGGCGCGGCCCTGGTGGACATCGCCTACGCGGGCCTGGGCCTCGCCGGGGTCGGCAGGCTGCTGGACGTCCCCGCGCTGCGGACGGCCCTGGGGCTGGCCGGGGCTGCCGTGCTGGTGTACATCGGCGCGCGCTCGCTGCGCTCCGCCTTCCGGGTCCAGGCGGCCACCGACGACGAGCGGAACCCCGAAGTGGTCCGCCCGCTGGCGGCGTTCCGCACGGCGCTGGCGGCCACCGCCTCCAACCCGGCGACGATCGGCTACTGGGCCGCCGCCTTCGCCGCGGCCACGGCGGCGAACGTCACCGGGACGCTGCCCGCCTCGGTGTCCATGCTGGTCGGCGTCGGCTGCGGCACGCTCCTGTGGTTCACCCTGCTGAGCACGGGCGTCGTGGTGTTCCGCCGGCGCTTCAGCGCCCGGCTGCTGAAGGGCGTCGACCTGGTCGCCGGGATCGGGGTCATCCTCTTCGGCGGCTTCCTGGCCTACCAGTCGCTCGCCTGAACCGGCCGCGGTGACGGCGTCGGGCGGCGGCTGACCGAGGCCCTGCGTCGAACTCCCAGCTGTGTGACGGGAGTTCGGTGGCGGGGCCCCGGCTTCCGAACAGCCCGGTGTCCGCGCCGCTGCCCGCCTCCGCGCCTCTGGGGACGGCAACGGGCCGGACGCCCGTCCCCCTGGAGGAACCCATGGCGTCGCATCGTCCCCCTGGCGTCGATCCGAACGGAAAACCTTGGCGGCTGGGCGAGTTACTGCCCAGGGCGCTGGTGTACCTGGCCGGCTGCGTGGTCTTCTCGACGGGCGCCCACTTCTTCATCCAGTCCGATCTGGGCACCGACCCGCTCGACGTCTTCTCGCTGGGCGTGCTCAAGCACCTGCCGCTCACCATCGGCCTGTGCCAGGCGGCCGTCGCGGTGGTGTGCATCGGGGCGTGGGCGGCGTGGAACCGCAAACGCCCGGTGGTCTCGCCCTTCGTGACCTTCTTCCTGTGCGGCAGCCTGATCGACCTCTTCCAATGGCTGCGGCCGGCGGCCTGGTTGGGGCTGAGCAGCTACCCGCTGATGCTGCTCGGCGCGCTGCTGTGCGCCTACGCCTCGGCGCTGATCATCATGAGCGGCTTCGGCATCCGGGCCATCGACCTGCTGGCGATCACCATCCGGCACCGCTGGACCTGGCCGTTCTGGTGCGCGAAGGGGCTGATCGAAGGAGTGCTGCTGCTCTGCGGCTGGCTGCTGGGGGGCCCGGTGGGCATCGGCACGGTGGCCTTCCTGGTCTTCGTGGACCTGCTCATCGAGCCCTTCGTCCGGTTCAACCGGCGCTTCCTCGACATCCCGGACCACGGCTTCGCGGTCGCCCTGGCCGTGCCCTGACCGGTGCCGGTCCGGCCGCTCCGGCGGCGGTTCGGCCCGCTCCGGCGGCGGCCGGCGGTGGTCGGCGACGGCCGGTGGCGGGGCGGTTGCCGGAGTACCGTGGAAGGGGTCGAGGCACCGCCGCCGTCGGCGGTTGCCGCAGGTGTCCTCGACCCGGTGGTGCGACGTGGGGACCGGAGGCGCCGGTGGCGCGAGAGAGCATGCCCGCGGTCGACGACTCCCGGCAGAGCCCGGTCGGAGCCGTCGGCAAGGTGACGGTGCCCATTCCGGCGGGCGGCCCGGGCGAGGTCCTGGTCGCCCTCCGGGGTGGTTCGGAGGTGTTCGCGGCCTGGTGCTCGGAGCCGGTCGGCCGGGACGTCCGGGTGGTCGTGGTGGACGCGATCTCGGCCCGCTCGGTGATCGTCGAGCTGCTGCCGCCCTAGTCGAGCTGTTGCCGCCCAATAGCGGTTTCGGATCCCAGCTGGTCAGGTGGTCGGTCATGTTCTTCTGGCACGTTCCCGCACCCAACGAGGCGATGCTCATCTCCGGGTCCAAGCACCAGGCGCAGGACACCCAGTTCCGCATCGTCACCGGGCACGGCAGCCTCGTCCTGCCGGTCAAGCAGAAGGTCCGCATGCTCTCCCTGGCCCTGCGGGAGGCGGAGATCGCCGAGGACTGCGTGACCCAGCAGGGGATCCGGCTCACCGTGCGCGCGGTCTGCGTGTTCAAGGTCGGCGACGACGCCGTGTCGATCGCCAACGCGGCCCGCCGCTTCCTGTCGGAACAGGACCAGATGGAGGAGCTTGTCGGCCGGATCTTCGCCGGCCACCTGCGCTCGATCATCGGCGGGCTGACCGTCGAGCAGATCATCCGGGAGCGCAGCCGGGTCGCCCAGGAGGTGATGGCGGGCAGCCACGGCGAGATGGAGAAGCTCGGCATCGTGGTCGACGCGCTGCAGATCCAGGAGATCGAGGACTCGACCGGGTACATCGACAACCTGGCCGCGCCGCACGTGGCGGCGGTCGCCAGCCAGGCCCGGATCGCCCAGGCCAAGGCGGACCAGGAGGCCGCCGAGCGGGAGCAGCAGGCGGCCGCGCTGAAGGCCGAGTACGAGCGCGACACCGCGATCAAACGGGCCGGGTTCCTCGCCGAGACCGAGCAGTCCAGGGCCCGGGCCGCCCAGGCCGGGCCGCTCGCCGAGGCGCGGGCCTCCCAGGACGTCATCGAGGAGCAGACCGCGCTCGCTCAGCGCCGGGCCGCGCTGGCCGCCCAGCAGCTGGAGGCCGACGTGCGGCGCCCGGCGGACGCCGAGGCCTACCGGCAGCGGACGCTGGCCGAGGCCGCTCGCGACCGGGTGAAGTTCGAGGCGGACGGCAGCGCCTACAGCGAGCGGGCGCTCGCCCAGGCGCAGGCGGACGCCAACACCGCCCGGGCCGACTCCCTGCGCGGCGGCAACCAGGAGCTCATCGCGGCCAACCGGATCGTGGAGAACCTGCCGGCCCTCGCCGACGCGGCGGCCCGGGGCATGTCCGGAGCCGAGCTCACCGTCCTCAACGGCAGCGACGGGGTCAACCAGATGGCGGCGGGCATCGTCAGCCAGGGCCTCGCCATCCTGCACTCGCTCCAGCACTCGACCGGCCCGTTCGGCGACGGCAAGTCCAAGCCCCGCTTCCCGGAACGGACTTGAGGCACACAAGGGCCCGCGGGTCGAGGCGTCAACGGGCGGCGACGAGGCCGTCCACCAGGGCCCGCAGGCCGTCCAGGTAGGTGTCGTCGGTGGTCAGCGCGGCCCAGCGGTCCGCGACCTGTGCGAGGCGGGGGAGTTCGTCCGGGTCGAGGCCGCCGAACACCTGCTCCCGGTAGGTGGCGCGCTCGTCGTCCGCGCGCCGCCGGGCCGCCGCCGCCCGGACCACCAGCTCGCCGGCGGTGTAGTACCAGATCGTCCGGTACCCCTGCACGGCCCGCTCCGGCGTGAGGCCGCACGCGGTGAGGCCGTCGACGATCTGCTCGACGAACCACAGCGCGGACGCGGACATCAGGTCGTCGGCGGTGAGCACCTCGACGATCCAGGGGCAGTCGGCCAGGGCCTGGTGGATCGCGGCGGCGGACCGGACGACGCGGTCGCGCGGGTCGGCGGGCAGCTCGGGCCGGCGCAGTGTCCGTGCCGCGTGGTCGTCCAGCAGCAGGACGAGCAGTTCCTCCTTGTCGCGTACGTGGTGGTAGAGCGCCATCGGCGTGCTGCCGACCTCGGAGGCGAGGCGGCGCATGGTCAGCCGGTCCGCGCCCTCCTCGGTCACGATCCGGCGGGCCGCCTCGACGACCTGCTCACGGGAGATGCGGGGCGGTCGGCCCGAGGTCCTGCGCGGTGCGGTCGGCATGGGTCCATTCTTCCCCAGAGGTCGACAGCGGCGATGGTGTGGGGTTAGTTTTCTTACGCGTATAGAAATTGCTGACCGGAAGGAACACCGCCATGACGCCCACCGCCGTCGACCTGTTCGCCTCGGCCCTGCACTTCCACCCCGACGGCGAAGTCCGAGCCGCCGAGCGGCAGATGGCCGGCGGCGCGCCGGGCACCTGGCACCTCGGCGCCTTCCACGTGGAGACCGACGCCGACGTCCACGCCGACCACTGGGAGATGCACCCGGAGGCCGACGAGGCGGTGTGCTGCCTCACCGGCGGCGCGCGGCTCTACCTCCGCCCCGCGGACGGGGACGCGGACGGGGGCGGCGACGGCGCGGGGGGCGGTGTCGACGAGCTGGTGCCGCTGCCCGCCGGCAGCGCCGTGGTCGTCCCCCGCGGCCGCTGGCACCGCCTCGAACTCGACGGCCCCAGCGACCTGATGTCGCTCACCCTGCGCCACGGCACCCGGCTCGAAAAGCGCACCGACACCCCCTGACCGCAGGCGTCCCCGGGCGGCTTTCTCAGCGGCGGCCGGTCAGGACTCCCCGCTCCACGACCGCCAGAGCGCCGCGTACGGCCCGCCGGCGGCGACCAGCTCGTCGTGGGTGCCCAGCTCGACGATGCGGCCCGCCGCCATGACGGCGACCCGGTCCGCGTCGTGCGCGGTCTGGAGCCGGTGGGCGATGGAGATGACCGTGCGGTCGGAGCGCACGGCCGCCATCGCCCGCTCCGCCTGCCGGGCCGTGGTCGGGTCGAGGAGGGACGTCGCCTCGTCCAGGATCAGGGTGTGCGGATCGGCCAGCTGGACCCGGGCCAGGGTGAGCTGCTGGGCCTGCGCGGCGCCGAGTTCGGTCCCGCCGGTGCCCAGGAGCGAGTCCAGCCCGTCCGGGAGGTCGCGCACCCAGTCCGCCTCCACCAGCGCGAGCGCGGCCAGGACCGCCGCGTCCTCGGCGTCCGGGGCGGCCAGCGTCATGTTCTCCCGGAGCGTCCCCATGAACACGTGGTGCTGCTGGGTGATGAGCACGACGCGGTTGCCCAGCTCGCCCGCCGCGGCGAGGTCCGCGACCGGCACGCCGCCGACCAGGATCCGCCCCGCGTCCGGGGCGTCGACGCCGGCGAGCAGCTTGCCGAGGGTCGACTTGCCGGCCCCGGACGGGCCGACCACGGCCAGCCGCTCGCCCGGCCGGACCACCAGGTCGACGTCCGTCAGCACGTCGTGCGAGCCGGTGTAGGCGTACCGCACGCCGACGGCCTCGATCCGGTCGCCGGCGGGGCGCAGGCCGGTGGCCGGCGGCTCCTGCGCCACCAGGCCGACGCCCTTGATGCGGGCGAACGAGGCACCGCTGCGCTGCAGTTGCTCGACCCAGTTGAGCGCCCGGTCCAGCGGGTCGACGAGCTGCCACATGTAGAGGCCGCCCGCCACCACCGCGCCCAGCGTCACCGAGCCGTGGAGGTGGCCGAGGCCGCCCACCAGCAGGACGAGCGCCATCGGCAGCGCGTGCGCGAACTCGGTGACCGGGAACAGCACGGTCCGCAGGAAGAGAGTGCGCACCCCGGCCCGGTAGGCGGTGTCGACGGCCCGGTCGACCGCGCCGTCCTGGCGCGCCCCGACCCCGTACGCCTCGATGGTCCGGGCGCCGTGGGCAGTGGAGTCGAGGACCTCGGTGACCCCGCCCGCCGCGGCCCCCTCGGCGAGGTAGGCCTCCCGGGCCCGGGACAGGTACCAGCGGCTCACCGCCCAGACGATCGGCAGGCCCACCAGGGCGCAGAGCCCGATCAGCGGGTCGAGCAGGAAGGTCGCGGTGAGGATGACCAGCACCTGGACGACGGCGATGAAGACGTCCGGGGCCGCGTTGCGCAGGGTGGCGGCCACGGTGCCCACGTCCAGCGAGGAGCGGGTCACCAGGTCGCCGGCGCCGACCCGTTCCGCGTACCGCCCGGGCAGCGCGAGCGTCCGGTCGACGACCTCCTCGCGGAGCCGGGCCAGGGCGCGTTCGCCGAACCGGTGGGAGAGGTAGCGGGCGTAGCGGGTGAGCACCAGCTGGGCGAGGGCGAACCCCAGGACCGCCGCGGCGAAGCCGTCCACCTGGCCGACCGTCAGCTCGCCGTTCTCGACCCGGGTGACGATGCGGCCCAGCAGCCACGGCCCGGCGACGCCCGCGAGGGCGGCGAGGCAGGTGAGGGCGACGATCGCGCCCATCGCCCGGCCGTCGTCCGCCAGCAGGCGCCAACTGGCCCGGCGCACCGTCGCGGTGTCGGCGACCGGGAGGCGGTGGGGGGCGTCGGGGGCGTCGGGGGTGTCGGGGGCGTCGGGGTTGCTCATCGGACCATGCCTTCCTCGGCGTCCGCAGGGGTGCTCGCCGGGCAGTCGTCGGTGCCGCCGCGGAACACCAGCGCCGCGTAGCCGGGGTCGCGGGCCAGCAGCTCGCCGTGGGTGCCGGTGGCCCGGACCTTGCCGTCCACCAGGTGGACCACCTCGTCGGCGCGGCCGAGCACCAGGGGGGAGGTGCTGACGATCAGCGTCGTCCGGCCGCCGCGCACGGCGCCGATCCGGGCCGCCACGGCCGCCTCGGTGAGCGCGTCCAGCGCCGAGGTGGGCTCGACCAGCAGCAGCACCTCGGGGTCGGCCAGCAGCGCGCGGGCCAGTCGCAGCCGCTGGCGCTGCCCGCCCGAGACGTTGCCGGCGCGGTCGTCGAGCGGCGCGTCCAGGCCGCCCGGCAGGGCGTCGACGATGTCCTCGGCCGCGGCGGCGTGCAGGGCGCGCCGCAGCTCCTCCTCGGTGCGGTCGCCGCGGATCGCCACCGCGGAACGGAGTGTGCCGCCGAACACGTACGCGTCGTCGTCCGACACCAGGACGTGACGCCGCAGTTCGGCGGGCACCCAGTCGGAGAGCCTGGTGTCGCCCCAGGTGGCGTCCGAGTCGGTGTAGCCGCCCAGCCGCTCGACGACGGCCCGGGCCTCCTCGGGCCGGGCGGCGGCCAGCGCGGTGAGCCGCCCGGGCCGCAGCAGCAGGCCGGAGTCGGGATCGCTCAGCCCCGCCGGAGCCTCCGGCGGGGCCGTCAGCGTCCGGCTGCGCGTCGAATCCGGCCGCAGCGCCAGGATGTCGATGACCCGGCGGGCGGAGACCAGCCCGCGCGGCAGGTCGTCCGCGCCCTCGACGAAGGCGGAGACGGGCACCAGCAGGGCCGCCACGTAGCCGTAGACGGAGACCAGTTCACCGACCGTGATCGAACCGGCGGCCGCCATCCGGGCGCTGAGCCAGGTCACCACGGCCAGGAAGACCACCGGCAGGCAGGCGCCGAGCGCCTGCACCCAACTGGTGAACGAGGCCACCCGGTAACCGAGCGGGACGAGCGCCTGCGAGCGCTCCCGGTAGCGCCGGGCGAACATCGGCTTGCCGCCGATGCCGTTCAGCATGCCCAGCCCGGCGACCAGGTCGCCGGCCAGGGCCGTCAGCGCCCCCTGCTGCTCGCGGTAGCCGCCCTCGGCGCCGTGCAACTTCCCCAGCAACGGGCCGACGGTGAGGGCCAGTAGCGGCACCCCGAGGAGGATCACCGCCGCGAGCACGACCGAGATCCGGACCAGCAGGACGGCGGTGGCGAGGTAGGCGATGACCGCGCCGACCCCGGGCCCGGTGATGGTCAGCGTCTGCGCGATCCGGCCGATGTCGCCGGCCTGGAGGTGGGTCAGCTCACCGGCCGACACCTGGCGCGGCAGCGTCGTCCCCAGCCGGTTGATGTGCCGGGTGATGACCTGGACGGTGCGGTACGCGGCGTCCGCCCGGATGAAGGTCATGGTGCGGTGCCGCAGGATCCCGAGGACGGCGATGAGCGCGCCGACCACGAGGACGGCCGACACCCAGAAGACCAGCGCGCCGCTGTCGCGGGCCCGGAGCCCCTCGTCGATCGTCCTGGACATCAGGTAGGGCGGCAGCATCAGGGCGCACATCCACAGGCTGCCCCAGGTCGACCCGAGCAGGACGCGGCCGCGCTGCCTGCGCACCAGCCACCAGAGGAAGCGCAGCGGACTCCGGTGGTCCGGCAGCCCGGGATCGCGGTAGGGGACCCGGCGCGCACCCCCGGGCAGGTCCGGTCCGTCGCCGGTCATCCCGCCTGCCCCCGGGCGGGCCCCCGAGCTATGAACTGGTCCAGGATCCGTTGACGTCTCATTCCCGGAGTCTGGCAGACCGCCCCGCCACGGAACTGACGCACCCCCAGGTCTGGCGGTGGGGGGCCCGCGGAGCGCCGGCTGACCCGGGGGTGACGCGGTGGGGGCGGCCGGTTCCGGCGGCCGCCCCCACCGCGTCACCTCTGCGGTGTGCCGTCCGCGCCCACCACCAGCCAGTGGGACGGGAGGTCGATCCGGCTGCCGTCGGGCGCGAACTCGGTGAGGAACAACGGCAGTTCGCCGGAGGCTAGGACGGTGAGCCCGGCGGTGCGGAACAGCTCGCCGAAGGCCGAGTCGACGACCTCGGCGGGGGCGAGGCCGTGCTCGAAGACGGGGCGCAGCTTCGGGGGAGGGCCCTGCGGGCTCTGGGCGAGGCCGGCCAGGACGGCCTTCGCCGACGCGGACAGCTCGACGACGAACGCCCGGCCGCGATCCCCGACCAGGGCGGCGATGGCGTCGGCGACCGGCTGGCGGTCGGCCGGTTCGCACTGGTGGATCAGGGCGCGTACGTACACGTTGGCATCGCCGAGCCGGGCGTGCAGCTCCCGGACGCCCTGCCGGTCGGTGGCGTCGAGCTGGGCGAACTCGGGCCGCCCGTCCGGATGCTGGGTGCGGGCGAGCTCCACGGCGGCGCTGGACAGGTCGACCCCGAGGACGCGGTCGAAGCGTTCGGCGAGGAAGCGGGTCTGGGTGCCGTTGCCGCAGCCGACGTCGACGACGGGCAGCGCCGGGTCGGCGAGGTAGGGGTCGAACAGCGCGAGGTGCACGCTCGCGGTGAGCGCCGGCTCCGCGTCCCAGATCACCGCGCCGGCCTCCGCCGGTGCGTCGCGCCAGAAGCCCTCCCAGGCGTTCAGGTACCGACTCGACACGGGCATGGCGGAGAACCTCCCAGCTGGTGAAGCACGGTGTCGGGATCGTCCCCGGACGGCGAGCGGCGTGTGGGGAGTCCCACGAAGGCCTCCGCCCCCGGCTTTCCCTGACCCCCGAGCTGCGCGCAGCTCTGCCCGACCGGACGGTCGATGACGGTCAGTCACGCTAACGGCCCGGGCCGGCGAGGCCGGCCGCGCGTCACCCGAATGCGGTAATTCCGAGGGAAGTTCGCCCGAACGGCCGCCCCGCCGTGCGAGCGCTCCACCGTGACCCCGCAGGGTCGGTGCGGGGCTCAGCAGGCCACGCTCGCGGGGGTGGCGGCGAGGTCGCGGACGGTGTCGGCGATGGCGTGGAAGTCCTTGCGCAGGATCTTGGAGTGGTTGCTCTCGACCTTCGTGCTGACCCGGATGTTCGGGTTGCGGGCGAGCACCGGGTCGAGGTTGGTGCGGATCTGTTCCATCAGCTTCGCTTCGCCGCCCAGGTTGCCGCCCGTGGCGACCACGTACCGGACCGGTGCGGTCACCTGGTCGAAGACCGGGTCGAGGGCGGCGGGCGCGCAGAGCTCGTTGATCTCAAGATTGATCTCGGCGTGCTGCTCGGCGCTCATCCGCGCGGCCATGCCGAGTCGGCGGGCGATCGGGAACAGCGGGCTCAGCCGGCGGAACAGCTTGCGGACCTGCTCCCGGGTGGCGTCGTCGAGCCACTCGTGCGGGAACGCGCCGTCCACGGACACCGCCCCGAGGACGCGGTCCGGGTGCCGGGCGGCCCAGTGCACCGCGAGCATCGCGCCGTAGGACCAGCCCACCAGGATCGGCCGGTCCACGCCCCTCGCGGTGAGGACGGCGTCGACGTCGCGCAGGCACGCTTCGAACGAGTAGTCCGCCGAGCGCTTCGACTTGCCGCGGGCGCGCTCGTCGAAGGTGATGTGCCGGTAGTCGTCGCCGAGGTCGGCGATGACGCGCCGCCAGTGCGACTGGTCGGCGTAGGAGCCGTTGAGGTAGACCACGGGACGGCCGGGCCCGCCGGTGTCGGTCACGGCCAGGGCGGTGTCGTCGACGGAGACCATGCCGGTCCAGACGGGCTGCTTGATGGTCATGGGGTGCCTTCTTCCAGGTGTGGGGGTGGCGGGCTGCTGCGGCTCGTTGTTTCTGATGATGGAAACGCTACGTTGCCTTCACAAGTAGTGGCAACAAGGTCGTTGCTTGAAATCGGTATCGATGCAGGTGAAAGCGGAATTATCGTTGCAGTGGCTTTGAATTTAACGCAACGTCAGCCACCGTGTTCGTTGCACTGGAATGGGAGTGAACGCTATGGTGAGGGCATTCAGGGAAGCGTGAAGGGAGAATCGCGGTGCCGGGAGGCAGGCTCACTCAGCAGGAACGCCAGCAGATCGCGCTGGGGATGGCCGACGGCCTCGCCTACGCGGAGATCGCCAGGCGGCTCGACCGCCCCACCTCGACGGTCACCCGCGAGGTGATGCGCAACGGGGGCCCCACCGCCTACCGTGCCGACCTGGCCCACCGCGCCACCGAACGCCGCCGTGCCCAACGGCGCCGGCCGGCCGCACCCCGGGGGCCGGAGGCGCCGCCGCAGGCCCACGGGCGCGATGCCGAGGCCGTGCGCGAGTACCAGGAGACGTACACCACCGTCCTGATGGCCTCCGGCATGCCCAAGATGACGGCCCGGGTGCTGGCCTGCCTCACCCTCACCGACAGCGGCAGCCTCACCGCGTCCGAGCTGGCCCGGCACCTCCAGGTCAGCCCGCCGTCCATCTCCAAGGCGATCGCGTTCCTCGACGGCCAGGGCCTCGTCCGCCGGGAGCGCGACGAGCGCCGCCGCGAGCGCTACGTCGTCGACGACGACGTCTGGTACCAGTCGATGATGGCCAGCGCCCGCGCCACGGCCCACCTCGTCGAGGTCGCGCGGCAGGGCGTCGGCGTCCTCGGCCCGCAGACCCCGGCCGCCACCCGCCTGGAGAACATCGCCCGCTTCGTCGACTTCGTCTCCGAGAGCATCGTCCGCGCGGCGGAGCAGGCCCGCGAGATCCTCCACACGAAGCCGGAGGCGGCCCCGGCCGACACGGCCGACACGGCCGACACGGCCGCTCCGGGTTCGGGCCGCGGATAGTCGGCGATCACCGGGAGGCGGCGCGGTAGGCGCGGCGCCAGGGGTCCGGGTCCGCGCCGAGGGCCTGGACGATGTCGGAGAGAAGTTCGACGTCCAGGCGTTGGCGCCCGCTGCGGAAGCAGTCGTAGACGGTGATCCGCCCGGGTGTGCGTTCCCCGGCCGGGACGCCGCGGGCTGCCCGGACGGAGCTGATCCGCCGGACGATGGTCGAGTAGGAGGGGCTGCCGGCCTCCTGTCGGAGCAGAGTGAGGGACTCGGTCAGTGCGTCCAGGGAGTGCGAACGGGCTAGCGTCGAAGCGGAGTTGGCCTCGGCTGCCCGGCAGATGCACGGGGCCGCCGTGGTGTGCATAGGTGACCAGGTCAAAGCTCTGTCCTCCCCCCGCCGGGCCTGCGTGAACAGCCTCTTCGCGCTGGGGGTTCCTGTCAACTGAGGTGAATCAAATGGCGAAATCCATACACTCCCGTTTGTTCGGGATCGTTCGGAAAGCTGGCCCAGGCCCTCACCCCCGCTGCCAGGATGGCCGCATTCCGCAGTGACACACCGTCAGAGAGGGAGGTGTCGGACCTCATGAAGTCCGCCCGAAAGATCGTCTCAGCACTGGCACTCGCGATCGGCCTGAGCGTCTCGTTGCCCGTCGCCGCCGCGCAGGCCGACCCCGCCAATCCGCAGCCCTACGCCTACGGTTTCCTCGCCGCGCTCGCCCGCCCGGCCAGCGGCGGCCCCAACGGCACCTACTACTGCATGGACGAGTACCGGCAGACCAACGGCGACGGGCGGCCGGTCGTCCTGCGCCCGTGCGACGGCTCCTGGAACCAGTTCTGGTTCGTCTCGCCGGACGGTCTCATCCACAGCACCAACGACGGCCGTTGTCTGTCGGGCCACGTCCCGAGCGGCCCGTCCGACGGCCCGGGCGCCACGGCGGTGGGGTGCAACGGGGGTGACCCGAAGCAGCGTTGGACGTTCGACACCGACCGCGGCGTGTGCAACGCCGTCGGTGCCTGCCTGACCTACGTCGGCAACCAGGGCCCGCGGTCCTCCTACGGACTCTGGACGCTGGGGCGGAACGCGAGCATGGGGCAGACCCAGGAGTTCGACTGGCACCACTCCGACAGCGACCGTCCGATCAACCCCAACATCTAAGCACTGTCAGGGGTATAGACGCGGCCGGGGTCGAGGCGGTGATCGCCTCGACCCCGGCCGGACGGGGGGCGCCGGTCACCAGACGCGGCGGTCGGCGGGGGTGCCGAGGCCGGTGCGGAGGTGGCGGACGAGGCTGCGGCGCAGCTCGCGGTCCTGGTCCGTCTCGACGGGGAGGTCGAGCTGGACGATGTCCACGCCGGCCGAGCGGAGCAGGCCGATGCGGGCGGCGACGGTGGCGGGGGAGCCGGCGTAGGCGGCGGTGAGGGAGCGGCGGATGTAGGCAGCCACCTGCTCGTCGCCCCGGGCCGGGTCGGAGCGGCCGCGTTCGCGGTCGCGGTCGAGCTGGACGGCTTCCGTCCAGGGCCCGCCGCCGCCGGAGGTGAGGCGGAGGGCGTCGCGGCGCAGCCGGCGGACGCGGTCGCGGGCCGCCTCGTCGGTGTCGGCGAGGACGACGGTGACGTGTCGCCAGATCCGCAGGGTCCGGCCGTGCGCGGCGGCGGCGGTGCGGACCTGGGCGATCCGCCGCCGGGTGTCCGGCAGCGGCAGCGGGCTGACGGCGTACACCTCCGCGTAGCGGGCCGCCAGGTCGAGGCCCTGCGGTGACGAGCCGCCGAAGGAGAGCAGCTCGCCGCCGGGTCTGGGGTGCAGGCCGGGCCGGGCGGCGGTGACGGTGTAGAACTCGCCCTTGTGGTCGATGTCCTGGTCGGCGGCGAGGTAGCGGGTGAACAGGTCGAGGTACTCGTCGGCCCTGCGGTAGCGCTCCTGCTTGTCCAGGAGGTCGCCGTCGCGGGCCGTGTCGTGGTCGCTGGAGCCGATGATGACGTGGGCCGCCGCCCGCCCGCCGGAGAGGCGGTCCAGGGTCGCGAGGGAGCGGGCGGCGACGGTCGGCGCGGTGGTGCCGACCCGGTGGGCGACCGCGATGCGGAGCCGGGTGGTGGCGGCCAGGGCCCACGAGGCCACCAGCCACGGGTCGGGCCACGAACTGGACTGCACCACCAGGGCGCTGTCCAGCCCGTCCTCCTCGTTCTCCCGCGCGGTGCGGGCGACGTACGCGGGGTCGGCGGTGCGGTCGCGGCCGTCGGGGGCCCAGCGCAGGGCCTGGCGTTCCTGCGCGGTGTGGCCGGGGACGGGTGCGGCGCGGACCCCGCCGCGGATTTCGAGTGGCACGGCTCTCCTCCGGTCGTGAGCGTCGTGAGGGTGGCAGGGGATGGGGGCGGGTGGGGCGCGACGGTCAGAGGGCGGCCGGCCCGAGCCGGGCCAGGGTGTCGAGCAGCTTGGCGCGGCTGACGAACACCTCGGGCGGCAGCGACACGTACAGCTGGATGGTGGTGACGCCGGGGCGGTGGTAGGCGAGGATGCGCTCCCGGCACTCCTCCGGCGAGCCGCTGATGAACAGCCCGTCGACGACCTCGTCGGGCAGCGCCTTCTGGGCGCCCTCCGGGTCGCCGGCCGCCCACAGGCGGTGGGTCTCGGCGAGGAGTTCGCCGTGGCCCAGCCACTCGTGGAACTTGCGGTACGGCTCGCGGTTGAGGATCCAGGCGAGGAACGGCCGGCTGGCGCGGTGGGCGTAGTCGGTGTCGTCGGTGGGGCAGACGAAGACCTTGACGACCAGTTCCTTCCCGGGCGGCTGCGGGCCGACGGCGTCCAGGATCTTCGGCACGTCGTGCGGGAACAGCAGGTTGGTGATGGCGCCGTCGCCCTCGTTGAAGCCGAGCCGGAGCATGTTGGGCCGCAGCGCGCCCAGGATGACCTTGACCGGCTCGGTCGGCGGGTGCGGCAGCCGGTAGCCGGTGATGTCGAAGGTGTCGAACCCGCCGGTGACGTACTCGCCGCGCAGCGCCCGGGTGACGAAGCGCAGGACGTCCCTGGTCCGCTTGAACGGCTCGTCGAACGGGATGCCGTTGATGTCGGTGACGTGTGCGGGCACCGAGGCGCCGATGCCCAGCAGCAGTCGGCCCGGGGCGAGTTGGGCGAGCGTCGCGGCGGTCTGGGCGAGCACGGCCGGGCCGCGGGTGTGCACCGGGACGATGCCGGTGCCGATCCGCAGCGAGGGGGACCAGGCCGCCGTGGCGGCCAGCGGGGTGAAGGCGTCGGTGCCGCCGCCCTCGGCGCTCCACACGTCGGTGTAGCCGAGGTCGGGCAGCCGCTCGACCAGGAACCGGTGCCGGTCGATGGTCAGGCCGGGCAGCGGGAGGGTGATGCCCCACTTGGGCGGCGCGGCGTGCTCGGGGCCGTGTGCGGAGCCGGGCGGGACGGTCCCGCTGTGGTGGTGCGGTCGGTGCGGGTCGGTCATCGGGATGGCCGTCCTTCCTGTGGTGCGCGGTGCTCTTCAGCGGTGGCGGGGCGAGGGCGGGGGAGAGGCGGTGTCCGCGGGTCAGCGGACCCACACGGTGGTCAGGTCGAGGAACCAGGACTGCGGCTGCACGAGCCCCTGGACCTTCGGCGAAAGGGCCCGCGGATTGCGGTCGTTGACCACGAACAGCCAGGGCGCGTCCTGGGTGACCAGGGCGAGCGCCTTGCGGTACCCGGCCTGCCGGGCGGCCTGGTCGGCATTGGCGGCCGAGGAGGCGAGCAGCTCGTCGACCTGCGGGTTGGCGTAGTGGCCGGTCCAGAACGGGCTCTTGGAGCCGATGAACAGCGGGAGCAGCGCCTCGGACTGGAACAGCGTGGTGGACTGGGCGACGGCGTCCGAGCCGAGCGCCACCTGGCCCTTGGCCTCGGCGCCGATCAGCGTGGTCCAGTCGGTGGTGCGCAGCTCGACCTTGATGCCGACGGCGCCGAGATCCCGCTGGAGGGCCTCGGCGATCGGCACCGGCAGCAGGTTGCCGCTGCCGCCGGTGGGCACGGTGACGGAGGTGCTGAAGCCGTTCGGGACGCCGGCCTCGGCGAGCAACTGCCGGGCCTTGGCGGGGTCGTAGGAGTAGACGTCGCCGGCGGGGTCGTAGGCGGCGGTGGCGCGCGGCGCGGTCTGGTAGGCGGGGTCGGCGGTGCCGTGCAGCAGCTTCTCGGCGATGGCCTTGCGGTCGATCGCGAAGTTGGCGGCCCTGCGGACCAGCGGGTTGTCCCAGGGCGCCTTGGAGGTGTCCAGGATCCAGTACCAGAGGTGGTCGTAGCTGTTCGTGGCGATCTGGACGCCGTCGGCCTTGAGGCTGTCGATGTCGTCCGGGTTCGGGTACTCGATCCAGTTCACGCCGCCGGAGCGCAGGGCGGCGGTGCGGGCCGCGGCGTCCGGCAGCGCCTTGATCACGAGCCGGTCGAGCTTGGGGGCGCCGCGCCAGTAGCCCTTGTTGGCGGCCAGCTCGATCTGCTGGCCCTCGGTCTGCGAGACGAACGAGAAGGGGCCGGTGCCGACCGGGTGCTGGGCGAAGTCCGCCGAGCCGGACTTGCGGACGGCGGTGGGGCTCGCGATGAGGACGTGCGCGAGGTCCTCGGGGAAGTGGCCGTTGGGCTCCTTGGTGACCAGCTCGACGTGGTCGGCGTCGGTCTTGCGGTACGAGGCGATGTCGCCCGCGTACTCGGCGGCGGCGGCGCCGAGGGCGTCGGTGTACTCGGGGCTCTTCTTGTCGAGGTAGCGGGCCAGGTTGAAGACCACGGCGTCGGCGTCGAACGGGGTGCCGTCCTGGAAGGTGACGCCCTTGCGGAGGGTGAAGGTCCACGTCCTGGCGTCGGCGGCGACCTGCCAGTCGGTGGCCAGGGCGCCGGTGACGACCGGCGGCTTGTCGGTGTCCTTGAGCAGTTCGTACCGGGTGAGGCCCTCGTAGAGCTGGAAGGAGACCAGCCGCTTGCCCTCGAAGCCGGCGCCGCCGATCACGGTGTCGGGGTTGGGGAGTTTGCCGGTGGCGCCGATGACCAGGGTGCCGCCGCGGCCGTCACCGCCGCCCGCTCCCGCGGAGCCGCCGCCGTCGGAGCCGGCGCAGCCGGCCGCCGCCGCGAGCAGAACGGCGGCGGCCGGCAGGGCGACGGCTCTGGAGCGGATACGGCTGGTGCGCGTCATGGTGATTCCTCGTCGGTTCGGTGGTGCGGAGGTTCGGTGGTGCGGGGGCTGAGAAGAGGTGTGTGCCGGGCTTCGGCGGCGGGTCACGCGACGCCGGTGGCGGCCTCCAGCAGCGCCCGGGTGTACGGGTGCGCGGGGGAGTCCCAGAGCAGGCCGGCCGGGCCCTCCTCGACCACCCGGCCGTGCCGCAGCACCAGCACCCGGTGGGCGAGGTGCCGGACGACGGCGAGGTCGTGGGAGATGAACAGGTAGGCCAGGCCGGTGCGTTCCTGGAGGTCGGTCAGCAGGTCGAGCAGGCGGGCCTGCACGCTGCGGTCGAGGGCGGAGGTCGGTTCGTCGCAGACGACCAGGTCCGGCCCGGTGGCCAGGGCCCGGGCGACGGCCACCCGCTGGAGCTGCCCGCCGGACAGCTCCCGCGGGTAGCGGTCGGCGAGCGCGGGCTCCAGGCCGACCTGGGTGAAGAGCCGGGCGACGGCCGCGGCGCGTTCGGCGCGCGGCGTGCCGTGCAGGCGCAGCGCGAAGGCGACCGCCTCCCCGGCGCGCAGGCTGGGGTTGAGCGATCCGCGCGGGTCCTGCGGGACGAACTGGAGCCGACCCCGCAGCGCCCGGTCGGCGCGGCCGCGCAGCCGGTACGGATCGCGGCCGGCGAAGCGGACGCTGCCGGCGTCGGGGGTGAGCACCCCGAGGGCGAGGCGGGCCAGGGTGGACTTCCCCGAGCCGGATTCGCCGACCAGGCCGACGGTCTCGCCCGGCGCGACGGTGAGGCTGACGGCGTCCAGGGCGGTCCGGTCGCCGTAGCGCTTGGTGACGGCGTCGACGACCAGGACCGGGCCAGGCTGGGTGTGGTCAACGGTGTTCATCGGCGGGCTCCCGGTTCGGCGGCCACCAGGGCGGCGGTGAAGGCGTGTTCCGGGTCGCCCAGCACCCGTTCGGCGGGCCCGAGTTCGACGATCCGGCCGGCCCGCATGACCGCCACGGTGCCGCCGATCCGGCGGGCCGCCGCGAGGTCGTGGGTGACCAGCAGCAGGGCGATGCCGCAGTCGGCGCGCAGGGTGGTGAACAGGTCGAGGATCCGCCCGCGGATCAGCGCGTCGAGCGCGGTGGTCGGCTCGTCGGCGATCAGCAGTTCCGGGCCGCAGCAGATCGCGACGGCGATGGCGGCGCGCTGGCGCAGGCCGCCGGAGAGCTCGTGCGGGTAGGCCCGGGCGACGCGTTCCGGGTCCGGGATGCCGGCGGTGGCGAGGAGCTTCGGGACGGCCGCGCGGGCGGCCCGGCGGTCGGCGGCGATCCCGTGCCGCCGCAGCACCTCGGCGAGCTGCGGGCCGATCCGGCGCAGCGGGTCGAGCGAGGCGGTCGGGTCCTGCGGAACGTAGCCGATCCGCCGGCCGCGGACGTCGGCCAGTGCGCGTTCGCCGAGCGCCCGCAGGCCGGTCCCGGCGAGCCGGACGCCTCCGGTGACGGCGGCGCCGTGCCCCGGCAGCCCGAGCACCGTGCGGGCGACGGTGGTCTTGCCGCTGCCGGATTCGCCGAGCAGCACCAGGGAGCGGCCGGCGGGCAGGGTGAGGGAGACGTCGTCGACGGCCCGGACCCCGCCGGGGTACTCGACGGTCAGGCCGTTGATCTCCAGCAGCGCGCTCATGCGCCCACCCGCTTCGCGGCTCGCGGCCGGGCCGAGCCGTCGGCCGAGCCGTCGGCGGACTGGTCGGCGGACCGGTCGGTGGACCGGCTCGCGGCGGCGGGGGCGGCGTGCGCCAGCAGGGCGCCGGTGTCGCCGACGCGGGTACGCAGCGTCTCGCCGAGGGTGTTGAAGACGACCGAGACGGCGATGATGACCAGGGCCGGCAGGACCGCGACCCAGGGGTGGGTGAGCAGCGAGGGCCGCAGCTCCTCCAGCATCGCGCCCCACTCGGCGGTGGGCGGGGCGACCCCGAGCCCGAGGAAGGACAGCCCGGCGGCGTACATGATGGCCAGCCCGACCAGCGAGGACGCGTACACCAGGACCACCGGCGCCACCACCGGGGCGACCTGGCGCAGGACCAGCGACCCCCAGCCGGCGCCGCTGACCCGGGCGGCCACCAGGTATTCGGCGGCCCGGACCCGCCGGGTCTCGGTGAACGCGACCCGCGCCACCGCGGGGGTGAGCACCACCGACAGCGCGAGCACCGTCGCGCCCAGGCCGGGCGTGAGCAGCGAGGCGATGGCGATCGCCAGCAGCACCCCGGGGAAGGCGTAGAGCACGTCCAGCAGGCGCAGCAGGGCCTGTTCGGTGATCCGGCCGCCGAGCCCGGCCACGACGCCGAGCAGGGTGCCGACGACGGCGGCCACCGCGACCGGGACGAGCCCGCCGGTGAGCGAGGCGCGCCCGGCCCAGATCAGCCGGCTGAGCAGGTCGCGGCCCTGGCCGTCGGTGCCGAGCAGGTGGCCGGGGCTGCCCGGGTCGAGCAGCCGGTCCGCCAGCCGCCCGGCGGCCGGGTCGTACGGGGCGACCAGCGGCGCGGCGAGTGCGAGCAGGACCAGCAGCGCGGCCAGGGCGGCGGGGACGGTCAGGCCGAGGTTCGCTCGGGCGAGGACACGTGACGTCACATCAGTTCCTTACTCGCGGGTCGATCGCCGCGTGCGCCGCGTCCACGAGGATGTTGACGCCGACGAACGCGACCGCCACCACCAGCACCCCGCCCTGCACCAGGGGCAGGTCGCGGGAGGTGAGGGCGTCGTACAGCAGCCGGCCGACGCCGGGCCAGGCGAACAGGGTCTCCACGAAGATCACCCCTTCCAGGAGGTAGGCGAGTTGCAGGCCGCCGATGGTCAGCAGCGCCGGCGAGGCGTTGTGCACGCAGTGCCGTAGCACGGTGGCCGGGCGCAGGCCGCGGGCGCGCAGCGAGTCGGCCAGCTCGCCGGCCAGCACGCCCCCCAGCGCGGCCCGGAACACCCGGGCGGTGAGCCCGAGCGGGACGAGCGCGGCGGCCACGGCCGGCAGGACCAGGTGGCGGGCCAGGTCGGGCAGGCCGCCGGAGCCGAACACGTCGTGCGTGCCCCCGGCCGGCAGCCAGCGCAGGCCCACGGCGAAGACGGCGATCAGCAGCAGGGCCACCGAGTACTGCGGGGCGGAGACCGCGAGGGCCGACAGCGCGCCGGAGATCCGCCCGCCGGGGCCGCGCGGGCGTAGCGCGCCGACGGCGCCGAGCGCCACCCCGCCGACCAGCACCAGCAGGAAGGCGGCCGCGGTCAGGGTCAGCGTCTGGCCGAGCGCCGGGAGCAGCAGGTCGGCGACCGGGCGCTGGCCGGAGACGGAGATGCCGAGGTCGCCGGTGAGCGCGTGCCAGAGCCAGGAGGCGTAGCGGGCGGGCAACGGCTGGTCCAGGCCGAGCCGTTCGGAGAGCTCGCGGCGGGCCTCGGGCGGTGCGCCCGGCCCGAGGAAGAGGGCCACCGGATCGCCGGGGACGAGCGTGACGGTCGCGAAGACGACGGCGGTGACGCCGAGCAGGGTCGGTACGGCCAGCAGGAGGCGGCGCAGCAGGAAGCGGGTCACCCGGCCCTCCGTGGCGTGGCGCCGGACTGGCCGGCGGCGGGCCGGTTGGGCGGGGCGGGCATGGGGCTGGTGGTCCTTCCGGGAGGGGCGGTTCGGGAGCGGTTCGGGACGGTCGCCGGTGGTCACCGGCGGTCACCGGCGGCGTCCGGGGTGCTGGAGCGCCGGACCGGGGCCGTGGGACGGGCCGTTCGCCGGGGGGCGGATGCCGCGTCCGGGCGGGATCGGGTGCCGGAGCACGGGTCGGGCGGTCCGTGGGACGGGGGACGTCGGTGCCGCTCCGGCAGCTGCGGCCGCTTGAAGGAGCGTTGCGGACCAGTGGCCCGGACAGCCAGTCAGCACTTGATGCTGTTACTCCTGGTCACAGCATCCGGAGTGTCAGGACCGCCACTGCCCAGGACGCCGAGCCCCGGTTCCGTCCTTGACCTGCACAAGGAACCGGACCTAGGGTTCCCCGCATGGCTATTCGGCGGACCGACATCACCCTGGTCGGGATCGGCGGCTCGTGGCACCGACGGTGTTTCGACGAGCTCTGTCGCCCGCGCGCTGCGCGCTGACCGCCCCGTTCCCAGCCGCTGCGGTCGGCGCCCCTCCCCAGTCCCGGACTCCGCAGCCGACGCCCGTGCGCGTCCTCGACGGATCCTCGCCGCAGCACCCGTGCCCACCGGGCCGGCCCGCCACCAGCAAGGGGACCGTATCGCCATGCCGTACCTCAGACGCCCTGCCTCCGCCCCCGGGGGTGCGCGATGGCAGCAGTGAGCAAGCTCGCCGTACCGGCCGGCCCGCGCGGCCGCCGGATTCCCGCCCGACGCGGCGCCTGCGGCGGCGCCACCCTGGTGGACGCCCCCGCCGCGGGCGCGCCGCCGGTGCACGCCGCACCCCCGGCGCAGGCCGAGATCGACAACCCGCTCGACCTGATCGCCGGTCACCAGCTGCTGGCGGAGACGGTGACGCCGCCACCGTCGGTCGGGCCGACCGCCACCGGCTGTGGGTGCGGCCATCCGATGTGCGTGGAGGAGGACCGCGACCGCACCGCCGACGCCCGGGTGTTCCTGGTCGAGCGGCACTCGGTGGCCAGCGCCGGGCTGCGCAGCGTGCTGACCACCGTGCCCGGACTGGCCGTGGTCGGGTCCACCGGCGACCCGCTGCGCGCGGTGGCCGCCGTGCGTCGGGTCGCCCCCGACGTCATCCTGCTCGGCCGCGGCGCGAGCCTGGAGGCCGACCTCGCCGTCGTGGTGGCGCTGCGCGGCCCGGACGCGGCGCCCGACGCCCGGGTCCTGCTGCTGCGCCGGGCCGAGTCGACCGCCGAGGCGAGCCGGATGCTGCTGGCCGGGGCCAGCGGCTGCTTCCCGCTCGACCTGGCCGAGGACCGGATCATCAGCGCCGTCCAACTCGCCGCGGCGGGCGGGTCGGTGTTCCTGCCGGCGCCGCCGCCGGCCCGCTCCCACGCGGCGGTGCCCCCGCAGCACGTCGGCGAACTGCCGCCGCAGCACGCCGGACTGACGGATCGTGAGCACGAGGTGCTGGTCCAGCTCGGGCTCGGGCTGAGCAACGCCGAGATCGGGCGGGAGCTCGCCCTGGCCGAGGCGACCGTGAAGAAGCACCTCACCCAGGCCATGCGCAAGATCGGGCAGCCCGACCGGCTGCGCGCCGCGCTCTACGCCCACCGGCACGGCCTCGCCGGGTAGTCGGCAGGTCCTCGTCACCACACCACCCTCCGGAGGGCGGGCCCCGCAGCACGTGGGGCCCGCCCTCCGTCGTGTTCCGGCCGCCTCCCGCAGGTGACCTTCGGAGCATGCGCGAGGCGACGATCGGCGCCCTGAGCGGCGCCGTTCGGGGCTACCGGGGCGCCCGGCCCGCTCCGTAGCGTGGCGGGAAACGACCACCACACGACGGTCCGAAGGATCGTCCAGCCGAAGGGAGATGGCCCGATGGGGGGTGTGTCCGACAGGACCGGCGGTCCGACCGGTTCCACCGGTGCGGCGGGTGCCGACGCCGGCCCGCGCACGGCGGTGCTGGCCGCCGCGAGCCACCGGAGCCCCGGCGCGGAGCAGCCGAGGTCCCCGTACCGCGCGATGTCGGACGCCGAGCGGTCGGCGCTCTGGCGCCAGCGGCTGCACGAGGCCGAGGCGGGCCTGACGCGGTACCTGGTGTCGCGCGGGAACGGGCTGCACCTGACCGACTGGTTCGTGCTGCAGTCCGAGCTCTTCGCCGACCTTCCCGCGCCGGACGCCCCGGCCCCGGAGTGGCAGCGGGTGTTCTTCCGCGACCAGGCGCTGATGGAACGTTTCCTCGTGCGCCGCTACGGCGAGGAGGGGCTGGGGGACTGGGCCCGGTCCAATGCCGAGGTGCACCGCGAGGTCGAACCCGACCACGGCCGGGGCGCCGCCGACCCGATCCACCGGATCGCCCGGCAGGCCGAACTGTACGGCTCGGAGTACGAGTTCGACGACGAGGAGCCGCCCGGCGCCGAGCACGCGGCGCTCACCATCACGCACTGTGCGATCTGGGACTACCGGGAGAAGGCCCGGCGCTCGGGCGTCCAGCTGACCCTCGCCTCGCCCTGCACCTACTGCACCGAGGCGCTGTCCGCCAACATCCGCGCCAAGGGCTACCGGCCCGCGCACCGCCTGACCAACGGCCCGACCGGCCACGGCTGCCGCTGGGAGTCGAGCGCCGCAGCCGGGCCCGCCGCCAACGACGAACCGGGGGAGTCCTGAGATGTGCGGTGTCACCGGCTGGATCGACTGGGACACCGACCTGCGCCACCAGGTGCGGACGGTCCGGGAGATGACCGCCACCCTGGCCTGCCGCGGCCCGGACGCGGACGGCGTCTGGCTCTCCCGGCACGCCGCGTTCGGCCACCGCCGGCTGTCCGTGATCGACCTGGACGGCGGGGCCCAGCCGCTCGCCGACCGCCCGGGGCCCGACGCCGGCGCCGTGCTCTGCTACAACGGGGAGCTCTACAACCACCGCGAGCTGCGCGCGCAGTTGGAGGCCCTCGGGCACGTCTTCCGGACCCGCTCCGACACCGAGGTGGTCCTGCGGGCCCACCTCCAGTGGGGCAAGGACGCGCCGACCAGGTTCAACGGCATCTTCGCCTACGCCCTGTGGGACGCCGCGCGCGAGGAACTGCTGCTGGTCCGCGACCACCTCGGCATCAAGCCGCTGTACTGGCACGCCCACGCCACCGGGGTGCTGTTCGGCTCCGAGCCCAAGGCGGTGCTCGCGAACCCGCTGTTCCGCGCCGAACTGGACGCCGAGGGCATCGCCGAACTGTTCGCGCTGCCCGCCGCGCCGAGCGCCGGCCACGGCCTGTTCCGCGGGCTGCACGAAGTCCGGCCCGGCCACCTGGTGGTCGTCGGCCGCGGCGCCACCCGCGAACTCCGGTACTGGCGGCTGGAGTCGGCCGAGCACCGGGACGACGCCGCGACCACCCGAGGCACCGTCCGGGACCTGCTCGCCGACGCCGTCGAGCGGCAGCTGATCAGCGACGTGCCGCTGTGCACCCTGCTCTCCGGCGGCGTCGACTCCAGCGCCGTCACCGCGCTGGCCGCGGCCGCCCGCGAGCGGGCCGGCCACGGGAAGATCGCCAGCTTCTCGGTCGACTTCCCCGGCAGCACCGACCGCACCCCGGACGCCTGGCGGACCACCCTCGACGCCCCGTACGTGCAGGCCGCCGCCGAGCACATCGGCACCCTGCACACCACCGTCCTGGTGCCCGACGACGACCTGCTGGACGCCCGCGACGCCGTCCTGCGCGCCCGGGACCGGCCCGGCTGGGGTGAGATGGACGCCTCGCTGCACCTGCTCTTCCGCGAGGTGCGGCGGCGCTCCACGGTCGCGCTCTCCGGCGAGGCCGCGGACGAGATCTTCGGCGGCTACCCGTACTTCCACGACGCGCAGGCCGTCGCCGCGCCGACCTTCCCGTGGCTGCACGGCAAGGCCACGCCGGCGGACCTGCTGCGCCCGGACGTCCGGGCCGAGGTGCGCCCCGAGGAGTACACCGCCGCCGCCTACCACCGCTCGCTCGGCGAGGTGTCGCGCCTGCCCGGCGAGTCGGCCGCCGACGCGCGGATCCGCGAGGTCTTCCACCTCGCGCTCACCCGCTGGCTCCCCCCGCTGCTGGACCGGGTGGACCGGGTGTCGATGTCGGTCGGCCTGGAGGTGCGGGTGCCGTTCTGCGACCACCGCCTGGTGGAGTACCTGTGGAACGTCCCGTGGGCGCTCAAGGCGCCGGACGGGCGGGCCAAGGGCCTGTTCCGGGACGCCGTCCGGGACCTCCTCCCGCCGCAGGTCGCCGACCGGCCCAAGAGCGGCTACCCGTCCACCCCGGCCGTCCGCTACACCGAGGTGCTCACCGCCCGGGCGCACGAGCTGCTGGCCGACCCGAACGCGCCGGTCTTCGAGCTGGTGGACCGCGAGCTGGTCCGCCGGCTGCTCGCCGAGGGCCGCCCGCTGCCCAGCCCGCGCACCGCGCCGAACCCGGTCGGCGGCCTCGACCACCTGGTCCAGGTCGACGAGTGGCTGCGCGCCTACCGGGTGGGGCTGCGATGAGCGGCCCCGCGGCGGCCGTGACCACGGCGAAGGCCACCGAGGAGGCCTTCCGGGCCGCCTCCCGCGGCTGGACCACCGGGGTCGCGGTGGTCACCACCCGAGCGGACGAGGAGGTCTTCGCCAAGACGGTCTCCTCCTTCAGCACCCTCTCCCTCGACCCGCTGCTGGTCACCGTCGCGGTCAGCCGCCACAGCCCGCTCGTGGCCGCGGCCCGCGCCGCCGGACGGTTCGGCCTCTCGGTCCTGACGGACGGCCAGTCGGCGGTGGCCCGGCGCTTCGCCACCCCCGGGGCCGGGCGCGCGCTCGGCGGCTTCACCGCGGTGCCGATGCGGACGGCCGTCACCGGTGCCCCGCTCGTCGACGACGCCCTGGCCTGGTTCGACTGCCGGCTGCACGGCACCCTGCCCGGCGGCGACCACACCATCCTGGTCGGCCGGGTCGCCGCCGCGGACCGCGGCGACGGCGACCCGCTGCTCTACCACGACGGCCGGTACCGCGTGATCGACCCGAAACCCTTGAACCCTTGAACCCTTGACATCAAACGGAGTTGGCGCATGACACTGCTGGGCACCATCACCGGCCGCGGCGCACCCGCCACCGCCCGCGGCCTGCTGACCGGCGACCGGTACCGGGCCGAACTGGACGACGGCCGCGAGCTCTACCTCGACGGCAAGCGCATCGCGAACCCCGCCGAGCACCCCGCGTTCCGCCCGGCCGTGGACGAACTGGCCCGCCTGATCGACCTCCAGCACGACCCGGCCCACCGCGACCTGCTCACCTGGGAGGACCCGGACAGCGGCCTGCGGCTCGCCCGCGCCTACCAGCCCCCGCGCACCCTGGAGGACCTGCGGCTCCAGCGCCGCAGCGCCGAGCTGTGGCACGCCGAGGCACTCGGACAGCAGGGCCGCTCACCCGCCTTCATGGCCTCGATCGCCGTCGGCGTCTACGACTTCCGGCACCAGCTGGCCGGGGCCGACCCGCGCTTCGGCGCCAACGCCGAGGCGTGGTACCGGCATTGCGCGAGCAACGACCTGGTCCTCTCGCACGCCCTCGGCGACCCGCAGATCGACCGCTCCGCCAACCCGCTCGACGACCCGGACCTCGCCCTGCGCGTCGTGGAGGAGAACGACCGGGGCATCGTGGTGCGCGGCGCCAAGCAGCTCACCACGCTCGCCCCGATCGCCCACGAGGTGCTGGTCTACCTCTCGGCGTCGTTCACCGAGGGCCGCGGCGAGCAGTTCGTGACCTGGTTCGCCCTGCCGCTCAACACCCCCGGCCTGATCACCCTCGCCCGCGAACCGCTCGGCAGCGCCTCCTGGGGGCACGCCCACCCGCTCGGCGCGCGGTTCGACGAGCAGGACGCGATGCTCTTCTTCGACGACGTCCTGGTGCCCTGGGACCGCGTCTTCCTGCTGCGCGACGCGAACCTGGCGCGCACCGGCCTCGGCCGGATCAACGCCTGGAGCGCCTACGTCGGCCACATCCGCTACCGCGAGCGCCTGCGGACCCTGCTGGCCAGCGCCACCCTGGTCGCCGAGTCGATCGGGGTGGACGGCTTCCGCAACATCCAGGAGGACCTGGGCCGCCTCGCCGGGTACGCCGAACTGACCGAGTACTTCCTCGACGCCGCCGAGGCGCGCGGCGGCCTCACCGACGGCGGCCTGTTCGCCCCCGGCGACACGGCGGCCTCCCGGGTCTGGTCGGCCGAGGTGGCCGGCAGCGCGGTCGAGATCGTCCGCAGGATCGGCGCCTCCGGGCTGCTCATCCAGCCCACCGCCGGCGACCTCGCCAACCCCCGGCTGCGCCCGCACCTGGACCGCTACATGCGCGGCCGGGACATCGACGCCGAACGCAAGGCCCGGCTCTTCCGGATCGCCTGGGAGCTGACCGGCGACGGCTTCGGCCAGCGCCAGGACCTCTACGAGTACGTGCACCGGGGCGACCTGGCCCGCAACCGGATCAACCTCTTCAAGCGCTACGACCAGAGCGCCGCCCGGGAACGGCTGCTGAAGCTGGTCGACCAGGGTGTCGCGGAGCAGCCCGCCGTCGTGGAGCCGTCCGCCGCGGAGCAGCCGTCCACCGACCAGCCGTCCACCAACCAGCCGTCCACCGCACAGCCGTCCACCGTGGAGGAGAACCAGCCGTGAGCACGTCCGCCGTCGAGATCCAGGCCCGCACCCTCGCGGGGTACGCCGACGCCAGCCGGCTGCGCCAGGTCCAGGACCGTGACTGGGTGCTCGACCAGGTCACCGGAGCCCCCGAATCCCTGATCGACCTCGGCAGCGGGATCGGCCAGCTGCTCCAGGAGGCCCTGGAGCGCTTCCCCTCCCTGCGGCGCGCCGTCGGCCTGGAACGCTCCGAGCACCGCATCGCCGAGGCCGCCGCCCGGCTCCAGCCCTACGGCGAGCGGGTCGCCCTGCACCGGGCCGACCTCACCGTGCCCGAGCCGCTGCCGTTCCGGGCCGACCTGATCACCCAGACCTCGGTGCTGCACTGGCTGTACCCGGACGAGGAGCGGATCTTCGCCTGGGCCGCCGCCCACCTCGCCCCCGGCGGCCGCTTCCTGCTCACCACCTACCACCCGGCCCGGGACGAGCGCGGCCTCGGCGGCGAGGACGAGCTGGTCCGCGACGCCCTGGTCGCCCTCGGCACCCCGTACGACGAGGTGCCCGGCGTCCTGGAACGCGCCGGGGTGCTGCCGATCGCGACCCGGACCAGGACCGTCGACGAACTCGCGGCGGTGGTGGGCCCGCACCTCGCGGTGGCCGGCCACCTGGAGCGCGACGCCGTGGTCACCGTCGACGGCGCCGCCCAGTACGAGCACTTCCACGCCGCCACCTTCGGGGACTACTACAGCCGTGCGGTGCCGGCGCAGCAGCGGCCCGCCTTCTTCCGCGCGGTCGGCGAGAGCGCCTGGCGCCGGCAGCAGGAGCGCGGCCACGTCAGCCACATGCCCGTCCGGCTGTGGCAGCTGACGTCTCGTTAACAACATGTGTAGCCCGCCGCTCACCCCTGGGGTGGGCGGCGGGCTGCGTCTACGCTGGTGGCAGCCCACACCCCCGCATTCGACGGCACCGACCAGGGCCGAGGAGCCAACCGTGTCAACTCCCCCCGCAGGCAGGGAACTCGGCGCCTTCCTGCGCGCCCATCGCGAGCTCCTCAAGCCCTCCGACGTCGGCCTCACCGCGACCACCCGGCGCCGCACCCCCGGTCTGCGCCGCGAGGAGGTCGCCTCCCTCTCCGGCGTCGGCCTGGCCTGGTACACCTGGGTCGAGCAGGGGCGGGTCACCGCCTCCCGGCAGGTGCTGGAGGCGATCGCCCGGGTGCTGCGGCTGGACGCGGCCGGGCTGCGGCACGCCATGCGCCTGGCCGGCTACCACGAGCCGACGGCGGCCGCCGCCTCGGAGGACGGCGCCGACCGGCTCGCCGAGGCCATCCGGCCGGTCCTGGACTCCTGGCCCACCAGCCCGGCCGTCCTGCTCGACCGCCACTTCGACCTGCTCGGCTGGAACGCCGCCTGGGTCGCGCTCTGGGGCTCGCCCGAGTTCGTCCCCGCGGACCGGCGCAACCTGATGTGGGTGATGGCCGCCGACCACCGGGTGCGGGCCGTGTTCCGCGACTGGGAGCCGCTCGCGATGAACGTCTTCCAGCAGTTCCGGGCGCAGGCCGGCCCCGCCCTGGCCGACCCCCGCACCGGCGAGGTCTACCGGCACCTGGACGAGGACGCGCCCGAGTTCCGGCACTGGTGGGGGTGCCACTCGGTGGCGGAGCTGACCGTCCGCACCGTCACCGTCGAGCCGGCCGGGCTCGGCCCGGTCCGGCTGACGCTGTCGTCCTTCCACCCGGTGGACGACCCGACCGCGACGGTGCTGCTGTTCACCCCGCACGGCGCCGCCGACCGGGCGCGGATGACCGAACTCGTCGATCATCCGTTGCGCGCGGTCGGCGGCGTGGAGGGGGAGCGCCGGGTCGGCTGAGCCGCCGGCCCTGCCGGGCATCCCGGCCGTTCCGGCGGGGCCTCAGGTGCCCGATGCGGTGGACCGGCGCAGGCCGAGGCTGACCGCCAGCGCGCCCAGGGCGGCCACCAGCGCGAGCCCGGTGCCGATCAGCAGGGTGCCGTCCGTGACGTTGCCGAACGTGCCGATCGCCCAGGCGCCGAGGCCGGTGCCCGCGTACATGGTCGAGGTCAGCCACGCGCTGGAGGTCGCCCGCAGCTCCGGGGCGATGGTGCCGGCCAGCGTCTGCTGGTCCGTCACGAAGCCTCCGGAGGCCAGGAACCACACCACCACGCCGGCCAGGGCGAGGACCAGGCCGGGCCCCTTGGCCGCCAGCGCGACGCCCGCCGCCAGCAGCACGCCCCACAGCGGCAGCATCGGCAGGTCGGAGCGCCCGGCCGTCCTGGCCCGGTCCCCGAGCCGGCCGCCCAGCAGCGAGCCGACCAGGCTGCCCGCACCGACCAGCACGCCCACCAGGCCCAGGGCCTGCACCGACAGGTCGAAGCGCTGCACCAGCACCGCGCCGAGGAAGGTGTAGGCGCCCAGGTTGGCCGTGTTGAACACCGTGTTGACCAGCAGGGCGCGCCGCAGCGTCGGGTCGGCCCAGCCCGCCAGGATCGCCCGGACCGCCCCCACCTGCGGCGCGGCCGCCTGCGCCGAACGGCGCCGGACCTGGCTCAGCAGCAGCGGCACGGCCGCCGCGGTGCCGATGGTCAGCGCCCAGAACGCCGACCGCCAGCCGGCCAGTCCGGCGAGGAAGCCGCCGAGCGGCACGCCGATCACCTGGCCGCAGGAGAACAGCGCCATGCCCAGGCCGAGGGCCCGCCCGCGCACCGCCTCCGGCGCGGTCTCGGCGATGTGCGCCCAGATCGCCGGCCCGGCCGCGGCCGCCGCCAGCCCGGCCACCGCGCGGGAGACGACCAGCAGCGTCAGCCCGGTGGAGAGGGCGGCCGCCGCGTTGGACACGACGAACAGCAGGGTGCCCGCCACCAGGGTGCGACGGCGGCCGAACCGGTCGCTCAGCAGCCCGAGGAAGGGCGCCGCGACGGCGTACACCAGCACGTAGGCGGTGACGCTGGAGGCGGCGGCCGCCTCGGTGGTGTGCACCGAGTCCGCGATGGTCGGCAGCAGCGGCGACACCAGGAAGGTCTCCGTGCCGAACAGGAACAGCAGGAGGAACACTCCCGCGTAGCGCCACCGGTCGAAGGTCTGGGCCGGCGCCAGGGGCGGGACGTCCTCGGCCTGTTCGGGTCGGGGCGGGTCGGAGATGCTGCTCACAGCGATCACCACCTTGTCGTGCGAGGGAGCGGCCGGGCCTTCGGACGGCAGGCGGGAGCGGCCGCGACGGGAGGGCAGGAGTCCGATGCGGCCATCCTGCGGACGGCCCCCGCGGCCAGCCAGACAGGCGGTCATCCTGTGACCCCAGGTCACAGGCTGCCGCCCTGGTCCGGCCGGTGACCCGGCGGCCGACCACTGACCGACCCCGCCGCCCCGCAGACCCCGCCGCCCGCGCGGCCCCGCAGGTCGGCCGCGGAATGGTCGCGATCACCAAGGAAGTGAGGTTAGGCTAACCAAACTTGATGGACGGTCGAGGGTGAGGGCGGTGCCGGGGATGCACAGTCAGGGTGAGCCGGGGCGGGCGCGGACACGGGACGGCCGGGAGCTGTTCTACCTGCGGCGGCCGGGGCCCGGCGGCGAGGGCGTGCCGACGGTCGTGCTGGAGGGCGGGCTCGCCTCCAGCCGCTCGTACTGGGCGCCGGTGCAGCTCCGGCTGGACGGGGTCGCGGCGACGGTGGCGTACGACCGCAGTGGGCTCGGCCGCAGCGCGCCGGACCCCGCGCCGCGCCCGCTGCGCCGCCTTGCCGAGGACCTCAACGACCTGCTCGACCACCTCGGCGACCTCGGCCCCGGGCCGTTCGTCCTGGTCGGGCACAGCTGGGGCGGGCCGATCGTCCGGATCGCCGCCGCGGCCCGCCCCGAGCGGATCGCGGGCCTGGTGCTGGCCGACCCGACGGACGAGTCCTGCGACCTGGTGTTCGCGCCCTCGGTGCGCCGCCAGGAGCGGATCGGGCAGGCGGTCAGCATGCTGCTGGCCCGCACCGGCCTGCTGGCCCGGGCCTTCCGCCCGATGCTCGACGCCCTGCCGGCGGACGCCGCGGCCGAGATGCGCGAGGAGGGCTTCACCGTCTCCACCATCCGCACCCGGGGAGCCGAACTCGGCTCAGTGGTGGCGGACTTGACCGCCATGAAGGAGAACCCGCCGGCCCTGGACGGCATCCCGCTCACGGTGGTCTCGGCCGCCCGGACCTCGACCGGCATGGGCCCGAAGGTCCGGGAGGCCGTGAACGCCTCCCATGCTTACCGCGTAGGCCGCGCCGAGGTCGGCCGCCACGTACTGGCGGCCGACGCCGACCACATGGTGCCGACCAGCGACCCCGACACCCTGGCCCGCGAGATCCGCCGGATCGCCGAAGGTCGGTCGCCCGCCTAGAACTTGACTGAGCGTCAGTTATTGATGATCTCCAGGCTGGCGGCGGTGCCGGGAACGCCGCCGGGGTAGGTGTTGCCGCCGAGGTAGAAGGTGTGGCCGTCCGGGGCGAGTGCCAGGCCGGTGGCGAGTTCCACCTTCTGCGGGTTCACCGTCTCGGCGGGGACGAGCGCGTGGGCCTCGGTGTCGTAGGAGAGGATCACGCTCTCGTAGTGGTAGCCGGGAGGGGTGGGTCCGCCCGGGGCGACGAAGACGGTCGACTTGGAGATGAAGTACAGGCGGCTCCCGTCTGGGCTGACGACCGGGTAGCGGAGGTCGGTGTTGCCCGGTGCGAAGTGGAAGTTCTCGGTGACGGCGTCGGTCTCGGTGTCGACGAGGTAGTCGCTCTCGTAGCCGCCGAGGCCGTACAGCGTGCTGCCGTCGGGGCTGAGCACCGCGCCGCCGGAGGCGCCGTGTCCGGCGGTGAGGGCGCGGACGGTGGTGAGCGAGGTGGGCGTGGCGGCCAGGTGGACCAGGCCGGCTCCGGTGGTGACGTACAGGTCCTGGCCGTTGGGGCGCAGGACGATCGAACCGACGCTGAAGTCGGTGACGCCGACGGAGGCGGTGAAGGTACCGGTGGCGGTCGAGTACGCGAGGACCCGGGCGGGCTGGAAGCCCCAGCGCTGCCGTGGCCCGTTCTGGGCCAGGTAGACGCCGGCGCCGTCCGGGCTGACCACGAGGGAGCTCGGTGAGCCGTCCACGTAGCCGTCGGGGTGCGGCTGGACCGGGAGCAGGACGTCGGCGGCCACCGTGTCGCTGTCGGTGTCGATGGTGACCAGGTGCTGCGCCCCCACGGTCGCGTACAGCCGCGTGCCGTCGGGGCTCATCGCCAGCGCGCTGACGAAGGAGTTCGCGGCGGTGGAAAGGGTGAGCCGGGCGGTGATCCCGCCGGTCCGGGTGTCGACGACCTTGACCACGGGCGTGCCGCGGGGGTCGTCGGTCACCCCGACGTAGGCCTTCGTGCCGTCCGGGGTGACGGCGGTCGTCGGGTACGCGTACCCCACCGGGACGACCTGGGGGGCCGCGGTGGTGGCGGGCTGTGCGGTGGCGATCCCGGCTCCGGTGGACAGCAGCAGGCCGACCGATGCCGCGGTGCCCAGCCAACGGGCCTTTGCCATGAGCGACTTCACGAAATCCTCCCCTGTGACACACGATGCGTCCGCATCGGCGGGAGCCAGAGTATGGGGCGGGGAGCGCGAGTTGGGCGTCGATGACGCAGTCGACGACTCGGGGTAGACGCCATGGCCGCCCATGCCTACGGCACATGACGGGGCGCGCGACGAGGCGCGCGACGGGGCCACCTGGCGGGGCGCACGGCCGGGTGTGTGGCGGGGCATGCTGAAAGGCGACGGCCTGCACCACCCGGTGCAGGCCGTCGCCTTGGAGTTCGCCCGGCCCGGCCAGGCGCCGGGCCGCCGACCGGCCGGGGCCCTCAGGCCTGCCGTCGTACGGCGATGACCGCCGCGCCCAGGACGCACGCGCCGGCGGCGGTGAGGTAGGCGAGGTGGTAGCCGGTGAGCTGGTCCGTGCTGGTCGCGGCGACCAGGACCATCACCGCGACGCCCGCACTCGCGCCGATCTGCTGCGCCACGACGTTCACCGCCCCGGCGACGGCGTGCTGCCGCGCCGGGACTCCGGTGAGCCCGGCGGACGTCATCGAGGGGAAGTTCAGCCCCTGGCCGATGCCGCTGAGCACCAGGCCGGGCAGCACGTACGGCACGTAGCCGCCGTCGTGCGGTGTGCCCAGCCACAGTGCGGCGCCCCCGCCGATCAGCACGAGGCCGACCGCCATCAGCGTGCGCGGGGTGAACCGGGCCAGCAGGCGTCCGGTGGCGAAGTTGGCGGTGAGGAACACGGCCAGGGACATCGGCACCAGCGCGAGACCGGACTCGAAGGGGGAGTAGTCCAGCATTCCCTGGAGGTACAGCGGCGCGAAGAACAGCAGCCCGACCGATCCCATGTACTGGAGGAACGCCGCCAGGCTCGCGGCCCGGACGGACCTGATCCGGAAGAGGCCGAGCGGAAGCACCGGGTCGGCGGTGCGGTGCTCGCGCACGACGAACAGCACCAGGAAGGCCACTGCGGCGCCGAGGACGATCCACGCCGTCGCGCCGTCACTGCTCACGCCGACGATGAGCAGGGTGAGGCCGAGCGTGCCCGTGATCGCGCCGGGCAGGTCCAGTCGGCCGCTGTGCCCGGCGCCACCGGGCAGTCCGGCGCGGGTCGCGGCCAGTACGGCGAGCCCGAGCAGCACCGAGAACCACAGCACCGAACGCCAGCCGAGGAACTGGGTCAGTACGCCGCCCAGCATCACCCCGCCGCTGAAGCTCGCGGCGCCGACCGCCGCGTACACGCTGAAGGCCCGGTTGCGGGCCGGACCGGCCGGAAACGTCTCGGTGAGCAGGGCGAGCGCGGCCGGCCCGGACAGGGCGGCGCCGATGCCCTGGACGGCGCGCGCACCCAGCAGCACCGCGGTGTCCGGGGCCAGCGCCCCGACCAGCGCGGACACGGTGAACAGGGCGACCCCGACCTCGAACACCCGCCGTCGGCCGAGGACATCGGCCAGTCGGCCGCCCACCAGCAGGAAGCCGGCGAACGTGACGGCGTAGGCGGTCATGACCCACTGGAGCGTGGTCTCGCCCAGGTCGAAGCGCGCTCCGACCGACGGCAGGGCGGCGTTGAGGACTCCGAGGCCGCTCACGTCCAGGGCGAGCGCCCCGGCCAGTACGCCGAGTGCCAGTCCCGGCCGGAGCGCCGGCTTGGCCGTTGTGCCGGTGGCCGCTGTGCCGGGGGTGTCGGTGGTGCCGGGGGCGTCCGTCATGCGGGCCTGCCGTCGACGTCGCGGCCGGTGGGCCCGGCTAAGGAACGGTCGGCACCGGCTGACGCCGCATCAAGATTCTCAACTGCCATGGGGGTCAGCTTGCATGGGTCACTCAGCCGCTGTCTACCCCCGTCGCGTGCCGGTGGGGCGCGCCTTTCACGGGGTCGTGCGCCTATCCCGGCCGGGGCTCGGTGACGGGGCGCGCCGCCGAGTCGAGCTGCCATTTCGGATCACCGACGGCTCCCACTCGAACCGGACACTTGGAGATCAAATCTCGCCACTGCCTCAACCGGCCCTCGAATGGCGCTTGTCTCACCATTAACAAACTGGCACTCTGCTGTCCGCCGGTCGGATTAGCACTGACGATCCATTTTGCCTCAATCAGCATACTCGTTGCGCTTGACCAAATGGACCTTGGAGCCCATCGACAGTAGCCGCGCAGGTGAGGATTCCGCGTACGCGATCCTGTCGTCGATGCACTCGCGGACCGATGTGACCCAGAGACGCCCGTGATTTCTCCCGCGGTGAGAACGAGCTGCGCCGCCAGCTGAAACGGCGGCACACGAACCGGAGTTCGCGCTCGCTGTGAACGTGGAGATCGGAAACGCCGATCTCGTCATCGCGCCACCCGTCGGCTCCACCAAGGCACTTGATGCGGCGAAGGGGACCCTCCGCGTCATGAACCGCCCCCCGTGTCCGGCTGCCCGGGTGCGGACCGACCCCCCCGACCGGTCGGCCGTGAAGCTCCACCCGTCCATTCCATCCGCCCTGTTGAGGGAGTCGCCGTGCCCCGAGAGCGCGCAGCGCGAGACATTTCCGCCGTAACGGATTTCCTGCTTTCCCGTGTTGTCGAGCTGCTGGACGTGTCCGCGAGCGCGGTGGACCGCTCGGCGCCGCTGCACCGGTACGGACTGGACTCGCTGAGATCGGTGACCCTCGCGGCCTCGCTGTCCGAGTTCCTCGGCTGGCAGGTCCCGGCCACCTGGATGTGGCAGTACCCGACCGTCGACGCGCTGGCGCGTGCGCTCGTCGACGGTCCGCGCGCCGCGGACCCCGCCCCGGGCACCGAGCGCCGCCGCCTGCCCTCGCACGAGCCCGTCGCGATCGTGGGTATCAGCTGCCGGTTCCCCGGCGGGCCGGACCCGTCGTCGTTCTGGCGACTGCTGGTCGAGGGCGGCGACGCCGTCGGGCCGGTACCGGCCGCGCGACGCGAGCTGCTGAACGACAGGGTGCGCTGGGGCGGCTTCATCGACGGCATCGACCGGTTCGATCCGCTGTTCTTCGGCATCTCGCCCCGCGAAGCCGTCCAGATGGACCCGCAGCAGCGCCTGATCCTGGAGCTGTCCTGGGAGGCGCTGGAGGACGCGGGCATCGCGCCCCACAGCCTGGTCGACAGCGACACCGGCGTGTTCATGGCCTCCTGTTGGGGCGACTACGCCGCCCTGGCGCACTACCGCGGCCCCGATAGCCAGATCACCCCGCACACCGCGACGGGCATGCACGACGGCATCATCGCCAACCGGGTCTCCTACGTCCTCGGCCTCCAGGGCCCGAGCATGGCCATCGACGCCGCCTGCGCCGGATCGCTGGTCTCGGTGCACGTGGGGTGCCAGTCGATCTGGCTGGGCGAGAGCGACCTGGTGCTGGCCGGCGGCGTGAACCTGAGCTTCGTCTCCGACTACTACACCGCCATGGACGCGATGGGCGCGCTCGCCCCGGACGGCCGCTGCAAGTCCTTCGACGCCCGCGCCAACGGCTACGTCCGCGGCGAGGGCGCCGGCGTCGTCGTGCTCGCCCCGCTGAGCGTGGCACTGGAGCGCGACCTGCCGGTGTACTGCCTGATCAAGGGCAGCTCCTCCAACAACGACGGCCTGAGCAACGGCATGACGGCGCCGAACCCCCAGGCGCAGGAGAAGATGCTCCGCACCGCGTACCAGCGGGCGGGCATCGCGCCGCACCTCGTGGACTACATCGAGTGCCACGGCTCCGCGACGCCCCTCGGCGACCCGATCGAGGCCAACGCCATCGGCGCGGTGCTGGGCGGCGGCCGTACGGAGCCGCTGCGGCTCGGGTCCGTCAAGTCCAACGTCGGGCACCTGGAGGCGGCCGCCGGCATCGTCGGCCTGGTCAAGCTCGCGATGTCGATGCGCAACGGCGTGCTGCCGCCGAGCCTGCACTACAGCGCGCCGAACCCGCAGATCATGTTCGACGAGTACAACCTCACCGTCCAGGACCGGCTGACGCCGTGGCCGCGACGCTCCGACGCCCGCCGGGGCGGCGTCAGCTCGTTCGGGTTCGGCGGCGCGATCTGCCACGTCGCCGTCGAGGAACTGCCGCGCCCCGAGAGCTCGCTGCTCCTGCTGGCCGCGGACTCCCGGGAGGCGCTGGCCGAGCGGGCCCGGGCGCTGCGCGACGAGAGCGACCTGCGCGCGCTCTGCCGCCGGACACCCGGCGACGGCCCGTTCCGGCTCGCGGCCACCGCCCGCGACATGCCCGAACTCCGCTCCCAGCTGGACGCCTTCGGCAGCGGGGCGAAGGCCGCCGGGCTGAGCGTCGGGGAACAGAGCGGACGCAAGCCGCGGGTGGCCTTCCTGTTCTCGGGCAACGGCTCGCAGTGGGTGGGCATGGGCCGGCAACTGCTCGCCGGAATGCCCGTGTTCCGCCGGTCCATGATGAAGTCCGACCGGCGGATGCGGGAGTTGCTGGGCTTCTCGCTCGTCGAGCAGCTGATGTCCCCGGACGGCCGCATCGACGACATGGACGTCTTCCAGCCGCTGCTGTTCTCCCTCCAGGTCGCGCTGGCCGAAGCCTGGCGCTCGCTGGGGGTGGAGCCGGACGTCGTCGTGGGGCAGAGCGTCGGCGAGTTCGCCGCCTCCCACATCGCCGGCGCACTCGACTTCGACGACGCCTCCCGCCTGGCCGCCCACCACGGCCGGCTCCTCCAGCAGCTCGCCGTGGGGCGCGGCGAGGGCATCGTGGTGATGACCGCCGCCGACGAGGTCGAGCCGTACCTGACCGGCCGGCTCACCGTCTCCGGCCACAACGGCCTGAACTCCACCCTGGTCACCGGCACACCGCAGGAGATCGACGACCTCGTCCAGCGGCTGACCGCGGCGGGCGTCACCAACCACCGGGTCCGGATGGGCCACGCCCCGCACTCCCCGCTGGTCGACCACGTCCTCGCCCCGCTGAAGGTCGAACTCGACGGCATCAGGCCCCGGACCACCCGCATCCCGATGATCTCGACGGTCACCGGCGAACGCGTCGACGGCGCCGAACTCGGGCCGGACTACTGGGCGGACAACCTGCGCCGGGAGATCCGGGTGGTCGACGCCCTGACGAACCTGCGCGACCACGACGTCGACGCGGTGATCGAGATCAGCCCGCACCCCGTCCTGCTCAAGTCGGTGTCGGAGATCCTGACGGCGACCACCCTGCCCTCGCTGCGCCGCGGCGCCGACGAGGCCTCGACCCTGCTCGGCTCGCTCGGCGCCCTGTACACCGCAGGACTCCCCGTCGCGGCCCACCCGTTCCTCGCGGGCGACCGCGGGCGGCACGTCACGCCGGGCCGCAGCGACGCCGCCGCCGACGAGCAGGTGCACCTCGTCCCCGTCACGGCCCGGACGGCCGGCGCGCTGACCGACACCTGCCGCGAGCTGTCCAACCACGTCGAACGCGACGCGGGCCTGCGGGTCTCCGACCTCGCCTACACGCTCGCCGCCAGGCGCACCCACCACAACCACCGGATCGCCCTGTTCGCCCGCAACCGGCAGGACGTCCTGGACGGCCTCGCCCGGGTCGCCGCCGGCCAGCCGCACCCCGACGTCGTCACCGGTACGGTCTCCGGCAACGTCGACCGGCGGGTCGCGCTGGTGTTCTCCGGCGGCGGCACCCAGTGGGTCGGCATGGGCCGCGAACTCCTGCGCTCGCACGCCGGCTTCCGCACCTGGATGACCGCCTGCGACGCCGCCGTGCGCGCGGCCGGCGGCTGCTCGGTGCTCGACCAGCTCGCCGCCCCGGCCGACGAGGCCAGGTACGAGGAGATGGACTTCCAGCAGCCCGTGCTGTTCGCCCTCCAGGTCTCGCTGGCGAAGGTCTGGCTCGGACTCGGCATCCAGCCGACCGCCGTCGTCGGGCACAGCCTGGGCGAGGTCGCGGCCGCCTGCGTGGCCGGCGCGCTGTCGCTGGAGGACGCCGCCCGCGTGGTGGTCGCCCGGTCGCACCTGCTGGAGCGCAAGGCCGCCGCGGGCGCCATGATCTCGGTCGACCTGCCGGAGGCGGAGCTGCTGCCGCGGCTCGCCCCCTACGCCGCGCACGCGGCCGTCGCCGTCGTCAACAGCCCCACCAGCGCGGCGGTCTCCGGCTCGCCCGAAGCCGTCGACGCCCTGGAGGCCGACCTCAAGCGGGACGGCATCTCGACCAGGCGGATCCGGGTCGAACGGCCGGTGCACAGCCCCGGCATGGACCCGCTGCTCCAGCCGCTGCGCGCGGGCATCGACGGCATCACCCCGCTGACGCCCGGCATCGACTTCCACTCGACGGCACTGGCCGACACGGTGAACCCGGTCGCCGACGTCGACTACTGGGTGCACAACCTGCGCAACCAGGTCCGGTTCGCCGAGACGATCGGCGCGCTGGTCGACCAGGGCGTCGGCACCTTCATCGAGATCGGCCCGCACGAGACGCTGCGCGGCGCGGTCGAGGAGATCGCGCTGACCCGCGGTGCGCAGGTGCACGCGATCAACTCCCTGCGGCGCGACGAGAGCGACGTCCGCTGCCTGCTGGGCGCCGCCGCGTCGTTGTACGTCAGGGGCCTGCCGCTGACCTTCGACCCGCTGTTCGGCGACGACGTCGAGGTCGTGGAGACGCCGCTCGTCCAGTGGCAGAAGGACCGCTACTGGATCGACACCGAGCCCCGCCCCGCCCGCGCGACGGCCCCGGCCGTCGAAACCGTGGCCGCGCCCGTGCCCCAGGCCGGCCCGGTGGAGGAGCGGGCGGACCGGCCGGTGGCGGAGGTCGTCCTCGCCGAGCTCGCCGACGCGCTGGGCGTGCCGGTGAGCATGTTCGACGTGAACGCCAGCATGCTCGACTTCGGCCTCGACTCGATGCTGGCGATCCGCCTCGTCAACAGGCTGCAGTCGCTGTTCGGGCACCGGGTGTCGCCGGTGGTGTTCCTGGATGGCCGGTCCATCTCCGAGGTCGTCGGCCACTTCGTCGGGCTCACCGCCGGACCGGCCGCGCCCTCGACGGCACCGCCCGTACCGGCAGCCGCTCCCGCTCCCGCCCCGGCACCCGAGGCCGAGCCGGACCGGACGTACCTCGACGAGCTGTCCGAACTGGACGCCGAGGAACTGGTCGACGAACTGGACGCGCGCGGACTGCTGGAGGCCACCGACGCACCGGCGCTGGACCAGCTGCGCGCCGACGGTCTCGGCCTCGCCCTGGCGCCGGCCTCGCACGGCCAGGCCTCGCTCTGGTTCATGCAGATGGTCGCGCCGGACGCCGTGCCCTACAACTTCATGGTGACCGCCCGGATCCGGACCGCCGTCGACGAGAAGGCCCTGGACCGCGCCGTCCGGGCCGTGATGGAACGCCACCCCGCCCTGCGCACCCTCTTCGTGGAGGCGGGCGGCAGCCCCTACCAGGTCATCCTGGACGAGCCGGTGTACGAGTTCGTCGTGGCGGACGGCACCGACCTGGACGACGAACAGGCCCGCGAGGAACTGGCCCGCTACGGGCACGAGCCGCTCGACCTGGACAACGGGCCGCTGGTGCGGATCGTCCTCATGACGCGCGGGCCGGCGGACCACTACCTGCTGGTGCTCGTCCACCACATCGCGTCGGACGCGGCGTCGGCCGACGTCATGATCCGCGAACTCCAGGAGTACTACGAGGGCGCCGACCCCGCCGACAGCGCGCCGGTCGCCCCGTACACGGAGTTCGTCGAATGGGAGCGGCAGTGGCTGGCCGGCCCGGCGGCCGGCGCGGCCCTGGACTGGTGGTCGCAGAAGCTGGCCGACCCGCCCGCCCACCTCGACCTGTCCACCAAGGAGCGGCCGCCGGGCGTCACCTACGAGGGCCGCGACCTCGCCTTCCGCTGGAGCGCCGAACAGACCCGCCTGCTGCGGGAGTTCGCGGTGCGCGAAGGCGTGTCGATCAGCACCGTCGTACTGGCCGGGTTCTTCGCCACGCTCAACCGCGCGGTCGGCACCGAGGACGCGGTGCTGGCCACCGCCATCGCCCAACGCGCCGAACCCGGCTGGGAATCCGCCATCGGCTACTACCTCAACACCGTGCTGGTGCGGGCGAACCCCGCCGGTGACCGCAGCTTCCGCGAGCTGCTGCGCGAGGTCCACGCCTTCTCGCTCGGCCTCCTGGAGCACATGAACTACCCCCTCGACCTGCTGGCCTCCCAGCTGCGGCCGCCGAGGGCCGAGGGCCGCTCCCCGTGGTTCGACGTGGTCGTCAACTGGCTTTCCTCGGACGCGTTCCCCCGGTCCGTCAAGCTCTTCCACGGCATCGGCGACACCATCACGCCCGACGGCGCGCTGCCGCTCGAACCGCTTCAGGTGCGCAGGCACCTCGCCAAGTTCGACCTCGAAATCTCGATGGCCGACATCGACGGCGAGGTGGCCGGCCACGTCCAGTTCAAACCGAGCTACCTGGAAAGGCAGACCGTGACGGCACTGCTCGCGCTGTACCGCACCGTGCTCTTCGACGCGATCGCCCAACCCGACCGGGCCCTCGGCGACTTCGCGCCGACCGGCCTCCCCGAGGAGACGGACCAGTGACCGAGACCCTGCACTCCGCGTTCGTCGAGCAGGCGCTCAAGAACCCCGACGCGACCGCCGTCTACTCCGACGCCGGCGTCCTGACCTACGGCGAACTGAACGAGCGCTCCCGGGCGTTGGCCGAGCGGCTGGTCGCCGACGGCGCGGGCCCCGGCGTCCCGGTCGGCATCTGCGTCGAGCGCACCCCCGACCTGCTCGTCGGCATCCTGGCGGCCCTGCGCGCCGGATCCTGCTACCTGCCGCTGGACCCGAACTACCCCGCCGACCGGCTGACCTTCATGGTCCAGGACAGCGGGACCCGCCTGCTGCTCACCACCCCCGCGTCCCGGGCCAGTTGCCCGCCCGGAACGACCGTGGTCGTGCTCGGGGAGAGCGTGACGACCGAGCCCGGCGCGAAGCCCGTCGCGGTCGTGCCCGGCGACACCGCGTACGTCATCTACACCTCGGGCTCCACCGGCAGGCCCAAGGGCGTGGCCGTCCGGCACAGCGGCTGCGTGGCGATGCTCGCCGAGATGGACCGGGCGCTCGACGGCTGCGACCTGAGCGGAGTCTCGGCGGCGAGCTCGGTCTGCTTCGACCTGTCCGTGATGGAGATCTTCAACGCGCTGTGCCGCGGCGGCGCCGTCGTGCTCGTCGAGAGCGCCGTGCACCTGCCGGAGAGCCGGTACGCCGACAGGATCACCCACCTGAACGTCGTCCCCTCGGTCATGAACAGCCTGCTCGACGCCGGAGCCCTGCCGCCGAACGTGCGCACCGTCGTGTTCGGCGGCGAGGCCCTGCGCCGCAAGCTGGTGGACCGCACCTACCGGGAGACCAGCGCCGACCGGGTGTTCAACGCCTACGGCCCCACCGAAGGGACGGTCTTCTGCTCGTTCGGGCCGGTGCCCGAGGGCGGGACCGACGAACCGACGATCGGCCCGCCGACGACCAGTGACCGGGTCTACGTGCTCGACGAGCAGCTGAAGCCGCTCCCGGCCGGTGAGCCCGGCGAGCTCTACCTCGGCGGCGCCGGCCTCGCGCACGGCTACGTCAACCGGCCGCGCACCACGGCCGAACGCTTCGTGCCGGACCCGTTCCGCAACGGCGAACGCATGTACCGCACCGGGGACGTCGTCAAGTTCACCGACGGCGGCGAACTCCGCTTCCTCGGCCGCACCGACCACCAGGTCAAGCTGCGCGGCTACCGCATCGAACTGGAGGAGGTCGAGGCCCGGCTGACCGGCTGCCCCGAAGTCCGGGAGGCCGCCGCCGTCGTCCGGGGCAACCGGCTCGTCGGCTACGTCGTGCCCGCCGGCGACGACGCGCCGCAAGGCGGGCCCCGGCTGGATGCCGCGCTCCAGAGCGCCGTCACCGGCAGGCTCGCCGTCGAACTGCCCGACTACATGGTGCCCGCGACGCTCGTGTTCCTCGCCGCCCTGCCGCTGGGGCCGGGCGGAAAGCTCGACCGCAACGCGCTGCCCGAGCCGCCGGCCGCCGACACCGGCGGGCCCCTGACGGCCGCCGGCACACCGACCGAGGTCGCCCTGTCGGAGATCTGGGGCCAACTGCTCGACCTCGAACCGTCGAGCATCGACGTGCAGTCCGCCTTCTACGACCTCGGCGGGGACTCCCTGCTGCTCATCCGTCTCGCCCGGCTGATGACCCGGCGCTTCGACCGCCGCGTCCGGGTGCCCGACCTCTTCAGCTTCCGCGACATCGCCTCCCTCGCCCGCTGGCTCGACGACGAGAGCGGCGCCACCCCCGAGGCGGTCCAGTCCGCCCGTGCGCGCGCCAACACCCGCCGGGCCGCGCTGCGCGGCCGCGGCGGCGCCACCGGCCGCTGAACCAAGCGCCGCTGAGTCTGCTGAGCCACCCTCACTCGAAACGAAGCAGGAGCCTCCCCATGACCGACAACCCCGAGCAGGACTACGACCCGGGCGACGTGGCCGTCATCGGCATGTCCCTGCGGGCGCCCGGCGCCCGCACCAAGGAGCAGTTCTGGGACAACCTCGTTCACGGCCGGGAGTCCGTGTCGTTCCTGGCCAAGGACGACATCCACGTCGACGAGACCCTGATCCACAGCCCGTTCTACGTACGGGCCTGCGGCGTGCTCGACACGTACGACAAGTTCGACCCGTCGGTGTTCGGCATCAGCGACCGGATGGCGGCCGCGATGACCCCGGAGAACCGGCTGTTCCTGGAGAGCGCCTGGGAGACGCTGGAGGACGGCGGCTACGACCCGGACCGGCTCAAGGCCGAGATCGGCATGTACGGCGCCAACAACCCGCAGACCGCCGCGCTCTACAGCTCCCCGCCGGACCGGGTGTCGGTCGGCCCCGAGGCGATCGAGGCCAGCCTGGCGTGGTCGCCGGACACCATGACCTCCAACGCCCTGTACTACATGGGGCTCATCGGCGAGGCCGTCACCGTCGCCGCCGTCTGCGCGGGCTTCCACTACGCGGTCCACCTGGCCTGTCAGTCGCTGCTGCTCGGCCAGACCGACCTGGCGATCGCCGGCGGCGCGATGGTCCGCCTGCCGCACCCGCGCGGCCACCTGTGGGAGGAGAACCGCATCCTGTCGAAGGACGGCCACTGCCGCCCGTTCGACGCCAACGGCACCGGCACCGCGCTGTCCAGCGGCGTCGTCACCGTGCTGCTGAAGCCGCTGGGCCACGCCGTCGCCGACCGCGACCACATCTACGCCGTGGTCAAGGGCTCGGCCGTCAACAACAACGGCGTCAGCGCGATGGCGTACGGCCTGGCCCAGCCCGAGCGGCTGAGCGCCTGCATCGCCAACGCCATGGAGGTCGGCGGCGTCACCCCGGACACCGTGTCCATGTACGAGGCCAACGGCCTCGGCCTGCCGATGACCGACGAGCTCGAAGTGCACGCGGCGACCATGGCGTTCGGGAAGCAGACCGCGACCACCTCGATCGGCGGGGTCAAGGGCAACGTCGGCCACGGCGGCGTGGTCTCGGGCGGCTTCGGCGCGATCAAGGCCGCGCTGGCGCTGCACCACAAGACGCTCCCGGCGACGATCAACCTGACCGAGGTCAACCAGGACCTCGACTTCCCCAGCACCCCCTTCGTGCCGCAGATCGAAGGGGCGCCCTGGGAGCCGCAGGCCGGCATCCGCCGCGCGGGCATCACCTCGATCGGTGGCGGCGGCTACAACGCGCACCTGCTGCTGGAGGAGGCGCCGACGGCCGCCGGGCGCGCCCCCGAGGACGAGGGCCGGCCGCGGCTGGCCACCCTGTCCGCCCTGGACGACGACGCGCTGGCCCGGCAGCGTACGCGGCTCAAGGACCGGCTGGAGGCCGACCCCGACCTGCGCCTGGACGACGTCTGCTTCAGCCTCAACCTCGGCCGCAAGGTGATGGCCCGCCGGTGGGCGGCCGTGGTCCGCAGCCGCGCGGAGCTGATCGCGGCGCTGTCCGACGACGCCGCCCGCGGCCCCGCCACCACGACCGCCGCCGCCCCGCAGACCGACCCGGGCTCCTTCTCCCGCACCGACAACGGGATCGTGCCCGCCGGCCAGGACGAGCGGGCGCTGGCCGAACTGGCCGCCGCCTGGGTGACCGGCCAGCAGGTGGACTTCGACGCCCTGCACCGGGGGCAGGCCAGCCACCGGGTGCCGCTGCCCACCTACCCGTTCCAGCCGCGCCGGTTCTGGCGCACGGACTGGTGACCATGAGCACGCCGCCACCGGACACCGTGGACCTGGGCGACCCGGCCACCTTCGCGGACCACGACCTCGACGGGTTCTGGCGCACCCTGCGGGACACCGCCCCGATGCACTGGAACCCGCCCGCCGACGGCCGCCGGGGATTCTGGGTGCTCTCCCGCCACGACGACATCATGGCCACCTACCGGGACAACGTGAACTTCACCTCCGAGCGCGGCAACGTCCTCGTCACGCTCCTGGAAGGCGGCGACGCCGGGGCCGGCCGGATGCTGGCCGTCACCGACGGGCCCCGGCACCACGAACTGCGCAAGATCCTCCAGCGGGTGCTCTCGCCGAGGGTGCTCGACGAGGTCGCGCAGACCGTCCGCGTCAACACCCGGCAGTGGATCCGCGAGGCCGTCGAATCCGGCGGCTGCGAGTTCGCCGAGGAGATCGCCAGCCGGATCCCGATGACCACGATCTCGAACCTGCTCGGCGTGCCCGAGCAGGACCGGGACTACCTGCTCAGCCTGACCAAGACCGCGCTGTCGGCCGAGGACGAGGACGTCGACGAGGTCGACTCCGAGATGGCCCGCAACGAGATCCTGATGTACTTCATGGACGTCGTCGAGGAGCGGCGAGAGTCCCCGGGCGACGACGTGATCAGCATGCTGATCGGCAGCTCCATCGACGGCGTGCCGCTGTCCGACGAGGACGTCGTGCTCAACTGCTACAGCCTGATCATCGGCGGCGACGAGACCAGCCGGCTGACGATGATCGACTGCGTCCACACCCTCGCCGCCCAACCCGAGCAGTGGCGGCGGTTCAAACACGGCGAGGTCGCGGTCGAGACCGCCGTGGACGAGGTGCTGCGCTGGGCCTCGCCCACGATGCACTTCGGGCGCAGCGCCGTACGCGAGACCGAACTGCACGGCGTCCGGCTGCGCCCGGGCGACATCGTCACCCTCTGGCACGCCTCCGGCAACCGGGACGAACGGGTCTTCGCCCGGCCCGGGGTGTTCGACCTCGGCCGCACCCCCAACAAGCACCTGGCCTTCGGCTACGGCCCGCACTTCTGCGTCGGCTCGTACCTGGCCAAGGTGGAGATCGCCGAACTGCTCACGGCCCTGCGGGACTTCACCACCGGATTCGAGCAGACCGAGGAGGCGCTGCGGATCCGGTCCAACTTCCTGACCGGGTTCTCCACGATGCCGGTGCGGTTCCAGCCCGACCACCGCGGACTGAAAGAGGTCGACTGATCCGGATGAACATCTACATGTCAGGACAAGGGGGATTCGCGGTCGCGGTCGCGGAAGCCCTGCTGGACGACGGGCACAAGATCGTCGGCGCGGCCGCCCCCCGGCTGCGCAAGGGGAAGTCCGACGAGGGCGACGCGATGTGCTGGGACCGCCTGCGCTCCTGGGCGTACCACAAGGACGTCCCGTGGACGGACTCGGCCGAACTGCGCGCGCGACACATCCCGGACGGGGTCGACATCATCGTCGCCGCCCACTCGCACGCCTTCCTCGGCCGCCAGACCCGCGCCCGGGCCGCCGTCGCCACCATCGGCTACCACCCCAGCCTGCTGCCGCTGCACCGCGGCCGGGACGCCATCCGGTGGACGATCCGCGACGGCGACAAGGTGACCGGCGGAAGCGTCTACCACCTCACCGAACGCACCGACGCGGGCCCGCTCGCCGCCCAGGAGCACCTGTTCGTGCCCCCGGGCTCGACCGCGCAGAGCCTGTGGCGCGACCACCTGGCACCGCTCGGCGTGCGACTGCTCCTCAAGGTGGTCGCCGACCTCACCGCGGACCGGCGGATCGAAGTCCCCCAGGACGAGAAGCTGGCCACCTGGGAGCCCGCGATGGGCGCGCCACCGCTGTTCAAACCCGAACTCATCGCGCTGCCCGGCACGGTGCAGGTCGACAGCAGCAAGTGGGCGCTGCACGACGGGTGACAGCCAGGCGGCCTGCCGACGACGGTGCCCCGCACACCACGCGTGTGCGGGGCACCGGACTGGTCGCCGAGCCCGTCGTCGGAACTCGACAGCGTGAACGTGTACACCAGGGACGGCAATTCCGAGCGCCCCCCGTGTACCTCTGCACCTTCACCGCGAAGGAGTCCCGACCATGCGGAAGTTCATCATCGATCTGGCCGAACGCACCGCCGCCACCTACGCCGTGGCATTCCTCGGCCTGCTGCTGGCCGACGGATTCAACCTGACGTCGATCGGCGCGTTCAAGGCGGCGGCCGTGGCGGCACTGCCGGCCGCGCTGGCCGTCGTCAAGGGAGTGGCCGCGACCTTCGTCGGCGACCCGAACTCGGCAGCCCTGCTGGCCCGCCCCCACGAGTAACCGGCCCGGCCGGGTGCACTAAACCGGGAACTCCCCGTTCTGAACGGCCGCGACGAAGGCGCCCCACAGGGGAGAGGGCGTGAAGGTCCGGATCGGGGCGCGGGGGAGGAGCCACGCGACCGCGACACGCGGGGAACGCTGCGTCGACGAACGGGTCCTTCCCGATAATGCAGGGGTCGCGTCACCGGGCCGCGCATGCCCCCGTTCCCAGGAAGGCGCACGACCATGGAAGGCTCCTCCTCGACCGCGCTGGCCGACATCGCGACCATCCTGCTGATCGGACTCGTCCTGTCGCCGCTGCGCACCCGCCTGCGCCAACCGGTGGTGGTCGGCGAGATCGCGGTCGGGGTGATCCTGGGGCCGAGTGTTCTCGGGCTGCTGCCGGGCGACCTCCCGCACATCCTCTTTCCGCCCCAGGTCCGCGAGCACCTGTCGGTGATCGCCCAACTGGGCATCGCGCTCTTCATGTTCGCCGCCGGGTGGGAACTCGACCTGAAGCAGCTGAACGGGCGGGTCCGCACCGTGGTGGCGGTCACCTCGGCCTCCGTCGCCGTGCCCTTCGCCCTCGCGGTCGCCCTGGCGGCGGTCCTCGCGGCCAGGTGGCCCCACCTCATCGGTGCGGAGACGTCCCCCGTGCTGCTGGCCGTGTTCCTGGGCATCGCGCTGTCCGCCAGCGCGCTGTCGGTGCTCGCGCGCATCGTGGGGGAGAACCAGTTGCAGACGACCCGCACCGGGGCCATGGCCACGGCCTGCGGGGCGCTCACCGAGATCGCCGCGTGGTGCGGTGTCGCCTGCGTCGCCTCCGCGGCCCGGAGCGGCGGATCGGATCACGTCCTCCTCGCGTTCGCCGAACTCGCCTGCTACGCGGCGACGATGGCCTTCGTGGTCCGCCCGCTGCTGCGGCGCCTGCTGCGCCGGCCGGCCCGCGTCGACGGGCATCCCCTGCTCGTTCTGCTGACCCTCGGCAGTGGGATCCTGCTGTCCGCGTGGACCACCTCGTGGCTCGGCATGCACGCCGTGATCGGCGCCTTCGCCTTCGGGCTGGCCATGCCGCGCGACGCCGCCGAGGAGCTGCGGCACGCCGTCGAGGTGCCGCTGCGCCACGCGGGGGCGCTGCTGGTGCCGGTCTTCTTCGCGCTCACCGGGCTGTCCGTGGACATCGGCGGGCTGGGTTCCGGAAGCCTGGTCGCGGTGGTGGTGTTCCTGGCCGTCACCTGGGGCGGCAAGTTCGCCGGCGCCAGGCTGGGTGCCCGACTGATCGGCGTGCCGCGCGGCGAGGCCACGACGGTGGCGGTCCTGCTCAACACCAAGGGCCTCAGTGAGGTCCTCATCCTGACCCTGGGCCGTGACCTGGGCATCATCGGCGACCGGCTGTTCACTGTTCTCCTCGTCACCGCCTTCGCCGCGACCCTGCCCGTCAACCCGCTCGTCCGGCGCCTCATCCGTGCTCCTGACGCCTCTTCCGGGACCGGACCGGTCGCTCTGCCCCGTCAACAGCAGGACGCCGCCGCGCGATCGGGCATCGAGGAGGCCAGGGGAGCGTGACGCACCGCGAGACCCGGGGCGCCGGCGACCGGGTGCGCGCGGCCGTCCCGCCGTCCGTGGGGTGGAGGCTCCCCGAGCCTGTGGCGGCAGGTGTGAACCGTTCGTGGGCAGCCGGACGTATCCACCGGTGAGGTGGCGAGCGGACGGTGTCGCCCCGTCAGCTCCGGCCTTGTGCGGCGGTGGTGGCGGCGGGTGGCGGTGTCGCGGCACGGGACGGTGCGGTACTGCACGCACGTCCCCTGCCGGGAGTCTCGCCACCGGCCCTCGCTGCCCGTCGATTTCGGAGAAACTCCTTTGCGCAACAGCAGGTTCACCTCGGTCCTCCTGGCCGGCGTCACGACGCTGGCGGCCCTCGCCGTCGGCGTCGGCCCGGCGGTCGCCGCCCCGTCCGAGCCGGCCGCCATCGTCGACTCCCCGGACGCCTTCCCGGACGCCTTCCCGGGCGACCAGGACGTCGAGGTCTTCGCCGAGGACGGCGCCATCAGCCGGACCAAGGTCCCTGCGGCGTCCCCCTTCGTCGCCGAGCAGTCCATGAGCGTGGCCGCTGCCGGCGCTGCCGCCGGGGACGGCGCCGTCACGAAGGTCGTCAACAACGGGAGCACGGACAGCAAGCTGGACGTGGTCATGATCGGCGACGGCTACACGGCCTCGGAGCAGGACAAGTTCCGCAAGGACGCCGCGGCGAAGTGGAAGGACATCAGCGCCGTCGAGCCCTACGCCACCTACCGCAAGCTGTTCAACGTGTGGGCCGTGGGCGCCGTCTCCGAACAGTCGGGCGTCTCCGGGGACCCGAAGCAGAACACCGTCCGCAAGACCGCCCTCGGCTCGCACTTCTGGTGCAACTCCATCGAGCGGCTGCTGTGCGTGGACATCAAGGCCGTCGACGCCTACGCCGCCAAGGCCCCGCAGGCCGACCTCGTGATCGTCGTCGCCAACACCGCCAAGTACGGCGGCGCCGGCTACGGCAGCACCCAGTCGCCGCTCGGGTACGAGGGCATCGCCACCGTGGCGGGCGGCAACAGCGCGTCCGGCCAGATAGCGGTGCACGAGACCGGCCACTCGCTGGGCAAGCTCGCGGACGAGTACTGGGCCGATGGGGCGGGGCCCTACAAGGGCGCGGAGCCCACGCAGCCCAACATCACCACCCTGAGCGCCGACCGGATGCGCCAGGACAAGACCAAGTGGTACCGCTGGCTGGGCAAGACCTCTCCCGACGGCGGCACCGTCGGCGCCTACCAGGGCGGCAGCAACTACCCGTCCGGCCTCAACCGGCCGACCGACAACTCGGTGATGCGCTCCCTCGGCCGCGAGTTCAACCTCCCCGGCCGCGAGGCGATGATCGCCGGCTTCTACCGGCGCGCCTCCACCCTCTCCAGCGCCACGCCCGTCACCACCCGGCTGACCGCGACCGACCGCCTCACCGTCGACCTCCCGGTCTCCGGCACCAAGCTGCGGTGGTACCTCGACGGCAAGGAGGTGACGGCCCTGCGTGACCGCAAGACGATCGCCGTCTCCGACCTCGGCCCCACCGGCCCCAAGCCCGCCGCCCACGAGCTCAAGGCCGTCGCGAACGACCCCACCTCGGCCGTCATCGACCCGGCCCTGACCCCGGCGCTCACCCGCAGCCTGGTCTGGAGCGTCACCCGCTGACCACGGGGCGTGGCCCCTCGCGTCCGGCTGGGACGGGAGGGGCCGCGCCCGCGGCGGAAGCCGCACCGGCCGGTGCTCGGCCCGGCCCCCACGCCGACGGCGATCTACCATGGCTGGGAAGGCTTCGTCTCCAAGCCCGCGCCACAGCGGCGGGGAGGTCGGCATGGCGTTCGACACGACGGGGTTCGAGCAGGCGGACAGCGGCCGGTACCTGCCGATCTCCGAGCACGGCCTGATCGGCGACCTCCGGACGACCGCCCTGGTCGGCACGAACGGCACCATCGACTGGTACTGCTGTCCGCGCTTCGACGCGCCCAGCGTGTTCGGGGCCATCCTCGACGCGGACCGGGGCGGATCGTTCGAGCTGGCCGCGGACGTCCCGACCCGCACCCGGCAGTTCTACTTCCCCGACACGAACGTGCTGATCACGCGCTTCTTCGCCGCGGACGGCGTGGCGGAGATCCAGGACTTCATGCCCGTGGCCGACGAGTCGCCCGAGGTCGCCCGGCACCGGCTGATCCGGCGGCTCATCTGCGTCCGGGGAATCCTCCCGTTCCGGGCGCGGATCGCCCCGCGCTTCGGCTACGGCGCCGAGGCGCACACCGTCTCCCTCGAAGGCCACGTCGCGGTGTTCCGCTCCCCGTCGCTGACGCTCGCGCTGACCGCCACCGCGCCGCTGGAGACCGACGGCCTGGACGTGTGGTCGCACTTCAAGCTCCTGGAGGGCGACTCCGTCGTGTTCGCCCTCGACCAGATCGGCGACGACGTCCCGGCCCGGTCGTGTCCGCGCGCCGAGGCGGAGGAACAGTTCGAGGCGACCGTCCGGTTCTGGCGCCACTGGCTGGCCGGGTCGCGATACCAGGGTCGGTGGCGGGAGATGGTGCACCGCTCCGCCCTGCTGCTCAAACTGCTCACCTACGCACCGACCGGCGCGATCGTCGCCGCACCCACCACCAGCCTGCCCGAGCAGGTCGGCGGCGAGCGCAACTGGGACTACCGGTACATGTGGGTCCGCGACGCCGCCTTCTGCGTCTACGCCATGCTGCGCCTCGGGTTCACCTCGGAGGCCGAGGCGTTCATGGGCTTCCTCTTCGAGCGCATGCGCGACACCGCCGCGAACGGCCCGTTGCAGATCATGTACGGCATCGACGGTCGCACCGAGCTGCCCGAGTACGCGCTGCCGCACCTGGAGGGCCACCTGGGCTCCGCCCCCGTCCGGGTCGGCAACGCCGCCACCGGCCAGCTCCAGCTGGACATCTACGGAGCCATGATCGACTCCATCTACCTGTACGACAAGTGGGGGCAGCCGATCAGCAGCGCCGGCTGGGAGGACGTCGGCATGGTGGCGGACTGGCTCTGCGAGAACTGGGACCAGCCCGACGAGGGCATCTGGGAGACCCGCGGGGGCCGCAGGAACTACGTGTACTCGCGGCTGATGTGCTGGGTGGCGCTGGAACGCGCGATCCGGATGGCGAACCGCCGCGGCCTGCCGGCCGACCTGCCCCGCTGGCGGCAGACCCGGGACGCGATCTACCACCAGATCATGCGGCGCGGCTGGTCGAGCGAGCTGGGCGCGTTCGTCCAGTCCCTGGACGACGGCGAACTGGACGCCTCGCTGCTGATGATGCCGATGGCCAAGTTCATCTCGCCCACCGACCCCAAGTGGCTCTCCACCCTGGACGCGCTCACCAAGGGCCTGGTCTCCGACTCCCTGGTCTACCGCTACAACCCGGCCACCAGCCCGGACGGCCTGAGCGGCTCCGAGGGCACCTTCTCGATCTGCTCCTTCTGGTACGTCGAGGCACTGGCCCGCGCCGGCCGCCTGGAGGAGGCCCGGCTCGCCTTCGAGAAGATGCTCACCTACGCCAACCACCTCGGGCTGTTCGCCGAGGAGATCGGCCCGACCGGCGAGCAACTCGGCAACTTCCCGCAGGCCTTCACCCACCTCTCGCTGATCAGCGCGGCGTTCAACCTCGACCGCGCGCTGGGCTGAGATCACGTCAATTCGGCTGGATCCAGCCCCTGTTCGGCTCCCGTCCGACTCCTGTCCGGTGCGCGCACCGGTGCTTTCCTCGAGGAACAAGCAGGTCGCGGATGAGCTGAGGTGAATGGCGACATCTTGTCGGCCCACATCCGTTGACGGCCCCAGGCGGCACTGCAATGCTCATGACCAAACCTGCGCAACATCTGAGCAGTGCCATCACCCTGTCATCACGGAAAGGGCCCAACCCTCATGCGCCGTACCGCTGTTGTCATGATGACCACGCTGCTGGCCTCCGCCGCGGCACTCACCGTCCCCGCCGCCGCCCAGGCCGCATCCACCGCCGCGCGCCAGGCCGCGCCCGCCACCGCCCAGGCGGAGCAGGCGAGTTCGAGCGCGGCGCTGGCCGGCGGGTGTAACGCCATCGCCGCCGGCGGCGGCCAGGTCATCGGAACCTGTTCGGGCATCAGCCCCCTGCAGATCTGGCGCGTGCAGGCGCAGTGCCAGTACTACGTCAACAACACCGGCCCGTACATGCGCATGGCGATCGGCGGAGCCGTCGTCGGGAGCGGTATGAGCACCGCCATGTGCAACTTCGGTGACACCATCATGTTCCCGCAGGTCGTCTTCCTCGGGACGGTGCCGCCGCCCGTGGCCGGGCCGCAGGGCCAGATCAGCGGCTACGCGAGCAAGTGCATCGACGTCCAGGGCGCCGAGAACAAGAACGGCACCCCGGTCCAGATCTACGACTGCAACGGCACGAACGCCCAGAAGTGGACCGTCGGCGTGGACGGGACGCTGCGCGCCCTCGGCAAGTGCATGGACGTGCAGGGCGGCAACACCGCCAACCACACCATGGTCCAGCTCTACGACTGCAACGGCAGCGGCGCCCAGCAGTGGAAGGCCCAGTCCGACGGCTCGCTGCTCAACCCGCAGTCCGGCCGCTGCCTGGACGACCTGGGCTTCGCCACCAACAACGGCAACCAGCTCGGCATCTGGGACTGCAACGGCGCCGACAACCAGAAGTGGAACCTCCCGCACTGATCCCCCCTGGCCCCTCGGCCCGGCCGTGATCTCCCCTCACGGCCGGCCCGACAGGGCCCCTCGAATCCCACCTCCGGAGCCACGGGGTCCGGAGGCGGGATTCCCGCCGGCAGCCCGGCTGCTGTTGGCCGGTGGTCCAAATGGTTTCGCCTATAGGGCAGTTGCCTATGCCGGCGACGGCGGTGGTCGAACCCCGACCTGGAGGTCGACACCTTTTCGAAGGAGAAAGAAGCACGCGTTCGATTGAGCCCGTGCGGGCACCATGACGGTTTCCGAAGACCCGGATGTCTCCCCAGAGATCACGCCATGAGCCCGGATCCGGGCCCATGACTGACCGAGCACCAGGATCGACGGGACTCGACGGCATGCCCCAAGGCCAACCGGGCATTCCCACTGGCCAAGGACCACGCAAACGTGGCACACGGGACGAAGGATCAGCCCCACAAAGTCCTGGCCCCCACCGACGACGGCATCACTCTCAACTACCGGGAGGCCGGGAGTCGTCGCCCAGGCAGCGAGCCAACCTACTTCCTCCTGATGCCGGCAACCCCCACCCGGAGACGCGAAGCCGAAAAGGCCTGATTCTTCTCCTGGGCCTCCACCCCGGAGTAATCCCCGCGAGCGCGGGGCCGACTCCGCCCTCGGGGAGGAGCTCGCCATCAAGGAGGAGCAATCCCCGCGAGCGCGGGGCCGACGATTCGAAGCCTGCTTTCCGGACCCGAATTGAGGAGCAATCCCCGCGCTTGCGGGGCCGACGACTGCAGCAGGCCGCGCGGCATGACCAGGTAGGAGCAATCCCCGCGCGTGCGGGGCCAATGGGCCGGTGGAGGGTTCCCGGCCCAAGGACGCGGAGCAATCCCCGCGCGTGCGGGGCCGATCCGATCCCGCAGTCCACCGCCGCCCGGATGCGGGAGCAATCCCCGCGCGTGCGGGGCCGATCGGGCGGAGTGCCAGGCGGTGCGGAGCCGCTCGGAGCAATCCCCGCGCGTGCGGGGCCGATCGACGCACCGTCGTCCCTTCGACCCTGGAGCAGGAGCAATCCCCGCGCGTGCGGGGCCGATGACCTGGAGCTCCTGGGCGTCGCCCTCTTCGACGAGCAATCCCCGCGCGTGCGGGGCCGATCCGCACTGCGCCCGGGGTGTACTCGCGCTGGCGGAGCAATCCCCGCGCGTGCGGGGCCGATTCGATGCCGGCCTGCTCGTACGCCTGGCTGTCGGAGCAATCCCCGCGCGTGCGGGGCCGATTCCCTACCCAAGTCGCTTCGCAGGCGAGACAGCGAGCAATCCCCGCGCGTGCGGGGCCGATACTTCCTGACCTGCGGTGATTCGTGTCAGGGGCCGTCAGTTGATTCAGTTCGATTAGGCAGGCGGTCTGTGAAGGAGTTCATGCTTTTTCTTGCGTGTGGGGGAGTTGTTGGTGCTGTGTCTTGCGCTCCCGAAGCGTACTCGTGTGGGGAGGTTCTGGGCGATGCTTGGGGGCGGTTGGCGTTGGTATCCGCCCGAGGTCAGGAGGCGGCTGGGTGGGCGGGGGGTGACGTGCTGCTGTCGCAAATTCTGTGTGCCGTGGTGGTGATGGAGGTCGTTTGGGATCGCTTCCTGCCGCTGGTGACGTCGGGGCGTCTGGATGCTCTCGCTCGGGCCGAGGCGCGGTGCCGAGCGGCAGGTCCGTCGGCAGCCTCCCGCTCGCCAGCTTGCCGCTCGTCGTCCCGGTGCCGGGTTCAGGGGTGTTGTCCGCTGTCCCGGAGGCCGTTCCGGTTGGTGGCGCAGGTGTCGATTGCGGGGCGTTGGTAGACGGTTCGGCGAACTCGACGGTGTCGCGGCGGGCGTCGGGCAGCACCGTGGTGTGTTGCCAGTGGCGCGGGCCCGCGTGCCGGTCGAAGGCGGTTGGACACCGTCTTCGACCGGCCCTGGCAGGCTCGTGTCCGCCTTGCTCGCACCCTCGACGAGACCAGCTCCCGGTGGTCACCGATGCGAGGGGCTGGTCTCCTGAACCATCCCCGCGAGTGCGGAGCGGACATGAAGCGGTTGTGGATCCGGTGGCAGCCCTTGGAGTAATCCCCGCGAGCGCGGGGCCGACCGCACCATCACCGCCGGCGACCCGGTCGAGCAGGAGCAATCCCCGCGTGTGCAGGCCGACCACGCTGACGACCACGAAGCGGACTTCCGCCGGGAGCAATCCCCGCGAGCGCGGGGCCAGCCAACTGCTCAACCCGGACGACCTGACAGCCGCAGAGTAATCCCCGCGAGCGCGGGGCCGATTGTCTGGGCGGGGCGTCAAAGATGCAAGAGGTGGAGCAATCCCCGCTTGCGCGGGGTCGGCTCCTCCAGGATGGTCATGTCGGCGCGGACAACGGAGCGATCCCCGCGAGTGCGGGGCCGAGCTCTCCCAAGCCGTCCCCTTGGCCTTGTTCGGAGAGTAACCCCCGCGTGTGCGGGGCCGACCGGGTGTCATGCAGGAGCATTTCGCCGGCCCGGGAGTAATCCCCGCGTGTGCGGGGCTGACAGAAGCCCGCCCCTTCCGCTGGACCTACGACGGCAGCCCCCTCAAAGCCGCCTGAACCAAAGCCCGTTGACGGAACTGCCGTCGGCGGAGCGGACGTTACCCGGGCATGCTGAGCATGGTGAGCGTCATGGGAAGCCTGCTGTTTCCCGCTGCCCTGGTCGCGGCGTTCTTCCTTCTGGCCGCCGCGAGACAGTTTGTGCTGCGAGCCCAGCGGCCCGCATGGGTGCTTCAACGTCTGCAGCGGCGCGACGACCTGAGCGAACGCGGGGTCGGAGCCACCGCGACGGAGGAGCTTCACGCTCTCCTCTACGCCAGCAAGCGGGTGCAACTGGAGCAGCGCCGGATCGAGCTGGTCCTCCGTGATGACGAGAACGATGGCGCACCCCCCAAGACCGGAATCGACCTCAACGCTGGTACCGCGACCATCATCCGGTCCCCGGCTGGCGACCCCAGCACGCCAAATCGCGCCGAATCACCCCAGCAGGACTAAACGCGCGGTAGCACCAGCGGAGAGCAATCCCCGCGAGCGCGGGGCCGATCAGGCACGTCCGGATTCGTCTTCCGGTCTGGAGGAGCAATCCCTGCGAGCGCGGGGCTGACTGGGCCGCACTGTTCCCCGGTGAGCCGGTGCTGGAGCAATCCCTGCGAGCGCGAGGCCGGTTCCTTCTCGCTCGTGCAGCTCGGGTCGGGCCCGGAGCAATCCCCCGCGAGCGCGGGGCCGACGAGGTACTCGAGATGCAGCAGCGGGGAGCTGGGGAGCAATCCCCGCGAGCGCGGGGCCGACTCCTTCTACCAGGACCGGATCCAGAACGAGGCAGAGCAATCCCCGCGAGCGCGGGGCCGACCAGTTCGACCAGATCTTGCTGCTCCAGGGGGCGGAGCAATCCCCGCGAGCGCGGGGCCGACCTCGACGCCGGAGGAGCAATCCCCGCGAGCGCGGGGCCGACCTGGCCGACGTCAGTTCAGCTCAAGGAGGCCAGGAGCAATCCCCGCGAGCGCGGGGCCGAGCTCTCCCAAGCCGTCCCCTTGGCCTTGTTCGGGGAGTAACCCCCGCGTGTGCGGGGCCGACACCGCGGCCTTCGCCTTGATGGTGCCGAAGGTGGAGCAATCCCCGCGAGCGTGGGGCCGACCCGTGCCACTGACTTGGCACTGATGCTAGCGGAGAGCAATCCCCGCGAGCGCCGGGGCGAATGCCGCCGAACGAGGAGACGCGCCGCGTCACAGTTCTGAAGACCACCAGCCTCTCCTGACCGCTTGCGTGGCTGCGCCCCACTGGCCCTGCCCAGTGGGGCACAGCCGCGTCCCGGCCTGCGCGGGGAGGCCTTGGGCGGAGGCGGACGCGGCCATCCGCTCGACAAGCCGGCATGTCCCCGAAGCAATGACGTGCGGCGGCCTGGTCTGTACCAATGATTGCAGCGGTCATTGCGGGCCTGGCTCGCCACTGCGCCCGGCGGCGCCCAATCACCGTGTGGCCGCGATTGCATTTCCGCAGGTCAGGGCACCTGTCGTGGCTTCGCTGTCAGTGTGCGCCGCGCACTCACTCGGGCGGGTGAACCCCAGGTCACAACCTGGTCATGTCGATTGCGAGAATCGCAACGTGACTGTACGGTCACAGCATGGATGCCGGACTGATTGAACGCGTGCGTCAGGTCATCGGCTCAACGGGTGAGACCCAGGCCGTCATGGCGGAGCGCATGGGAATCTCCCCAGACAAGCTGTCGAAGTCGCTTGGCGGGAAACGCCGCTTCACCTCCCTCGAACTAGCGCTGATCGCCGATTTCGGCGGCAGAACCGTTGACTGGCTGCTGCGCGGCGTCGAGCCGCGCACAGCACTCGGTGCCGCCGCGCGGAAGACGGGCGCCTGTGAGCACACCACGGACGAAGTGCGCAGACTCCTGGGCCGGTACGAGCAGGTGATCGACGCCTTGGCGCGGATCGGGAGCGACCTGCCGAGGCGCGCCCACAACCGCCCGGGGGGAATCGGCGGCCCACAGCTCGCCCAGGCCGCCCTGGCGGCAGTGGGAGTCGACCCCTGGACCCTCTCGACCCAGAACCTCGCTTCAAGCTTCGAGCAGGCCTTCGGCGTGGAGATCGCGGGCGTCGACCTTCCCGACAAGCTGGACGGCCTGTCCTGGTCGACCGACAGCTTCGACCTCATCCTCGTCGCCAAAACCAATGTGTGGACGCGCCAGCGGTTCACCCTTGCCCACGAACTCGGCCACATTCTCGCCGGCGACGCGCATGACGAGGCGGTCGTCGAGAAGGTGCAACCGGGCCGGTCGACCACCGCGATGGAAGTGCAGGCGAACGCGTTCGCCGCGGAGTTCCTGATGCCGCGCACCACTGTTCTGGCCGACGCCCGGGACCGAACGGTCGGCGTTGACCTGGTGGCGGAGCTGGCCTGGAAGTACCGCGTGTCGCCGAGCGCGATGGCAACACGGTTGAAGGTGCTGGGAGTCCTGACTTCCGATCAGCGCAGGCAGTGGGGCGCGATGTTGACGGCCGACGGCGCCAGAATCGCCGGCGCTGCGGGTGCCCTGGAGCAGCACATGGTCAACACTGAGCGCAGCCAACGGGGTTGGCATCCTCGACGACTAACAGAGCTGGCAATCAAGGCTTATGCTTCGGGTGATACGACAGTCCGGCCGCTGGCAGCCCTCCTGGACCTCGACCCGGACGTGCTCCTGGACCTCCTGGAGCCCGCCCAGCCCGAGCCCGAGCAACAGCAGGCGGCACCGTCCGATCCCGGAACGGAGCTCGCGTTCAGCCCATGATCATCTGCTTTCCCGACAACACGGTCCTGTGCAACTTCGCGTCCGTCTCCAGGCTCGACATCCTGGAAAACGTACTGAGCGGCCGGGGTCGATGGACGGAAGCAGTGGCTTACGAAGCCAAGCGATCATCTCGATATCTGCCGGCCCTGGACCCACCCGACGTCTCCCGCTGGCTGGGGGATCCGATCGAAGTCGACGACCCCGAGGCCGTGGAGCGGATTCGACAGGGCGTGTTCTTCGGCAGCCCGTCGGATCCGCTCAAGCATCTCGGGGAGTCCGAAACCCTGCACGTCATCAGCACCCGGGTGGAGTTCAAAGAGGCCACGTGGATCAGCGACGACAAGGCGTCGTTGGACCTCGCGCGACACAGAGGGATCCCGACGATGCGCACCAAGGACGTGATGGCGGTCGCCTGCGTCGGGTTCATCGTCTCGAAGCAGGAGGGGTTCGCCCTCCTCCAGCAAATGGTGGCGAACGGCCGGTCCATACGACTGCCCGCCACTGCAGATGAACTGATGCGCTGAACACACCGCTGCGCCCCACCCCGAGTCTCCGGGGTGGGGCGCAGCGGCATCCGGCGTTGTCACGCCGAACCCCCTAATCGGATCGCATGACAGTGGCTTCTTAAACCCCCTCGGGATCGCGGGGCCGCCGACGGCACGGAGGTCCTGGCCAGTTTCCTCAAGGAGCAATCCCCGCGAGCACGGGGTCAACTGCGCGGCCGAGAGCTGACCAGCCATCACGGCAGAGCAATCCCCGCGAGCGAGGGGCCGACGCGGCAGCCGCGAATGTATGCGCCCACAGGGTAGAGCAATCCCCGCGCGTGCGAGGCCGACGCCGACCCCGGCCCCCACGGCACGCCCTGCCGGAGCAATCCCCGCGCGTGCGGGGCCGACAGGGCGGCATTCGTCAGGGGCACGGTGGTGGAGGAGCAATCCCCGCGCGTGCGGGGCCGACGAGCACCACGTCCGCCGCCAGCGTGTAGCGCAGGAGCAATCCCCGCGCGTGCGGGGCCGACCGGGCCTGGCGAGGTATACCGGCGGCCGTCGCGGAGCAATCCCCGCGCATGCGGGGCCGACCAAAACGGGACCAACTCCGCAATCAGGTACAGCGGAGCAATCCCCGCGCGTGCGGGGCCGACGTCAGCGTCACGGTGATGCTGCTGGCGGAGGCGGAGCAATCCCCGCGCGTGCGGGGCCGACATCTGCTCTACGATCGCCGGCCACCGCTGCGAGGAGCAATCCCCGCGCGTGCGGGGCCGACACTTCCTGACCTGCGGTGATTCGTGTCAGGGGCCGTCAGTTGATTCAGTTCGATTAGGCAGGCGGTCTGTGAAGGAGTTCATGCTTCTTCCCGTGGGTGGGGGAGCTGTCAGCTGTGTCTTGCGCTCCCGAAGCGTACTCGTGCGGGAAGGTTCGGGGCGGTGCTTGGGGACGGTTGGCGTTGGTATCCGCCCGAGGCCAGGAGGCGGCTGGGTGGGCGGGGGCGACGTGCTGCTGTCGCAAATGCTGTGTGTGCCGTGGTGGTGGTAATGGAGGTCGTTTGGGATCGCTTCCTGCCGCTTGTTACGTCGGGGTGTCTGGATGCTCTCGCTCGGGCCGAGGCACGGTGCCGAGCGGCAGGTCCGCCGGCAGCCTCCTGCTCGCCAGCTTGCCGCTCGTCGTCCCGGTGCCGGGTTCAGGGGTGTTGTCTGTTGTCCTGGAGGCCGTTCCGGTGGGTGGTGCAGGTGTCGATTGCGGGGCGTTGGCAGACGGTGCCGGCGAACTCGAAGGCGTCGCGGCAGGTGTCGGGCAGCACCGTGGTGTGTTGCCAGTGGCGCGGCCCGCGTGCAGGGCGGAGGCGGTTGGACACCGTCTTCGGCCAGCCCTGGCGGGCTCGTGTCCGCCTTGCTCGCACCCTCGACGAGACCAGCTCCCGGTGGTCACCGGCGCGATGGGCTGGTCTCCTGAACCATCCCCGCGTGTGCGGGGCCGACGGCCAGTTGGACACGCTTGCCTCTTGGGATGAGGAGCGATCCCCGCGAGCGCGGGGCCGATGTCCCCGCCACCACGCTCACCATCGGCGGCCTGGAGCGATCCCCGCGAGCGCGGGGCCGATGACGTGCAGCAGGGCGAGGAGGAGTAGTGCCGGGAGCGATCCCCGCGAGCGCGGGGCCGACTGGGCCGTGCTGTTCCCCGGCGAGCCGGTGCTGGAGCAATCCCCGCATGTGCGGGGCCAACCCGTACAAGGTGGAGCAGGACATCGAGCGGCGGGAGCAATCCCCGCGTGTGCGGGGCCGATCGCAGATCGACGTCGCCATCGCGCGGATCCCGGGAGCGATCCCCACGAGCGCGAGACCGATCAAGTGTCGACGGAGCTGCACCGGGCTGCCCGGGAGCGATCCCTGTGGGCGCGGGGCCGATGCTCCAGAGCTCAACTGCGCTTCACTGAACAAGGAACGATCCCCGCGAGCGCGGGGCCGATAGCAGGCCCGCGACGACCGGCCCGGCCAGGTCGGAGCAATCCCCGCGGGCGCGGGGCCGATATGTCGCCGGGCTGCAAGGAGCTGGAGCGGCTGGAGCAATCCCCGCGAGCGCGGGGCCGATGCAGCCTCCGCCGCCTGCTTCTGCTCCTCCGTCGAGCAATCCCCGCGAGCGCGGGGCCGATGTCTGCCCGCTGTGATGCAGCGACAGGTGCGCGGAGCAATCCCCGCGAGCGCGGGGCCGATTCGACGCAGGTACCGGGCAGGTCGTCGCACCAGGAGCAATCCCCGCGAGCGCGGGGCCGATCTCACCAGCACCGGCACCGACCGACCGTCGACGGAGCAATCCCCGCGAGCGCGGGGCCGATCCCGGAGTGGCAGTAGACCCACGGCCAGGGTAGGAGCAATCCCCGCGAGCGCGGGGCCGATACATCGAGCCCGTCCGCTACACCGCCGACGTGGGAGCAATCCCCGCGAGCGCGGGGCCGATGCATCGCCCATGCATCCCGACGCAGCGTCACCAGAGCAATCCCCGCGAGCGCGGGGCCGATCTCGACCACCAGGCCGGTACGGCTCAACTCCCGGAGCAATCCCCGCGCGTGCGGGGCCGATACCGGCGCCCGCAGGCCGGAGCTGGTCGTCCTGGAGCAATCCCCGCGCGTGCGGGGCCGATCCGCCGAGTGTGTAGGCGCGGTGGAGTCGGTCGGAGCAATCCCCGCGCGTGCGGGGCCGATCCAGCCGCCGCGAACCGGACGGCGCCCACTGGCGAGCAATCCCCGCGCGTGCGGGGCCGATGACGAGACGCCTCCGGGCCGGATGGCGTCGGCGGAGCAATCCCCGCGCGTGCGGGGCCGATACTTCCTGACCTGCGGTGATTCGTGTCAGGGGCCGTCAGTTGATTCAGTTCGATTAGGCAGGCGGTCTGTGAAGGAGTTCATGCTTCTTCTTGCGGGTGGGGGAGTTGTCAGCTGTGTCTTGCGCTCCCGAAGCGTACTCGTGTGGGGAGGTTCGGGGCGGTGCTTGGGGGCGGTTGGCGTTGGTATCCGCCCGAGGTCAGGAGGTGGCTGGGTGGGCGGGGGTGACGTGCTGTTGTCGCAGATGCTGTGTGCCGTGGTGGTGGCGGAGGTCGTTTGGGATCGCTTCCTGCCGCTGGTGTCGCCGGGGGGTCTGGATGCTCTCGCGCGGGCCGAGGCGCGGTGCCGAGCGGCAGGTCCGTCGGCAGCCTCCCGCCCGCCAGCTTGCCGCTCGTCGTCCCGGTGCCGCGTTCTGGGGTGTTGTCCGCTGTCCTGGAGGCCGTTCCGGTCGGTGGTGCAGGTGACGATTGCGGGGCGTTGGTAGACGGTTCGGCGAACTCGACGGTGTCGCGGCGGGCGTCGGGCAGCACCGTGGTGTGTTGCCAGTGGCGCGGGCCCGCGTGCCGGTCGAAGGCGGTTGGACACCGTCTTCGACTGGCCCTGGCAGGCTCGTGTCCGCCTTGCTCGCACCCTCGACGAGACCAGCTCCCGGTGGTCACCGGTGCGACGGGCTGGTCCCCTGAACCATCCCCGCGAGTGCGGAGCGGACATGAAGCGGTTGTGGATCCGGTGGGAGCCCTTGGAGTAATCCCCGCGAGCGCGGGGCCGACAAGGCGTACGGCTGGCACCGCTGCGGAACGCTGGAGCAATCCCCGCGTGTGCAGGGCCGACCACGCTGACGACCACGAAGCGGACTTCCACCGGGAGCAATCCCCGCGAGCGCGGGGCCGAGCTCTCCCAAGCCGTCCCCTTGGCCTTGTTCGGAGAGTAACTCCCGCGAGCGCGGGGCCGACAACTTGTCCCGGTCCAGGGCCGGCTGACCCACGGAGCGATCCCCGCGAGCGCAGGGCCGACTCGGGGTTGCAGCTGATCAAGCCGACGTAGTTGGAGCAATCCCCGCGTGTGCGGGGCCAACGCCCGAAGACCGGCGAGCCAGGTCCCGATCGCGGAGCAATCCCCGCGAGCGCGGGCCGACAGGGCGCCCCGACTCCGCAGCGCCGCAAGCTCGGAACAATCCCCGCGAGCGCGGGGCCGATGACGGCGAGAGCACGGCGGGCATGGGCTACCTGGAGCAATCCCCGCGGGCGCGGGGCCGATGCCAAGCCAACCCCGCACTCCTTGACGGATCCCGAGCAATCCCCGCGGGTGCGGGGCCGATCAGGAGGACCACGCTGCGCTGGCGGCAACCACGGAGCGATCCCCGCGGGTGCGGGGCCGATACCGGAGCCATGATCGACAACCCGGACGTCACGGAGCGATCCCCGCGGGTGCGGGGCCGATGTCAGCACCTCGGAGACGACCGCCCGCACCCAGGAGCAATCCCCGCGGGTGCGGGGTCGATGCTTTTTGACCTGGGGTGATTAGCGGCCGAGGGGCTTGATTGGTTCAGTTCGATTGGTGGAGGCTCCGTCGAACAGCCGATGTGTTGTTGCCATCTCTCCTTGCCTCAGGGCTGGTTGTCGGTGTCGTGGCCTGAGTTCTCGAAGCGTACCCGCACGTGGAGTTGAGGACCGTTGGCAGTGGTATCCGTTCGAGGTTAGGGGCTGGTTGGGGGTCAGTCTGTTGCTGTCGTACATGCTGGGGGCGGTGGCCGAGATTGTCCGGGGCCGCCGACTGCCGCTGGTGACGTGGCGGCGTCTGGATGGTCTTGTGGGCGGTGCAGGTAGGGGGCTGCGTCTGTTCGGCTGGTTGTGCGGGATGCGCGGCTGAGGAGACTGTCCGCCGGGTGGTGTTCATGTGGGACAGGTGCGCGGTGGGCGTTGCTGGGCGAAGCGAAGTGGGGCGGGACAGACAGCTGGTTACCACGGAGTGTTGCTGGCCTTGCGGGTAGTTGGCCCCGGGAATGAGGAAGGTCGTAGAGCTTCAGCGCCGCCGCAGTGAGTCCTGGAAGTCGGCGCGTGGGAGCACGACGGTCAGGGGGAGTTGCCACTTGCCGCGGTGGAGACCGTTCTGGTGTGTGGAGTTGGTCCTCGACGTGGTGTGTCGGATGGGCGGTCGCGACCCGGGCCGAGCAGGTGAGGTGACCGGCCCCCACCGGCTTTGGGTGGGTGGGGGCCTGGCGGCGTCAGTGCAGTAGCACTCGCAGGTTGAGTAGCCCGCGGTGCCTCGGGTTCTCCTGCCACTGCGCGGGCTCGGCCGGTTCGGCCAGGCGTAGGGCGGGGAAGCGGCGCAGCAGTTCGGTGAATGCGACCTCGGCCTGGAGGCGGCCCAGTTGTGCGCCGAGGCAGTGGTGGATGCCGTGGCCGAATGCGAGGTGTCGGGTGGCGTCCGGGCGGGTGATGTCGAAGCGGTCGGGGTCGGTGAAGACGGCCGGGTCGCGGTTGGCGGCGAGCAGGGCGATCTGGACGAACTCGCCGGCCGGGATCGTGGTGCCCGCGATGGTCACCGGCTCGGTCGTGCGGCGCAGTGAGGCGATGCTGAACGGGCTCTCGTAGCGCAGGACTTCCTCGATCGTGCCGGGAAGCAGTGCCGGATCCGCGCGCAGCGCCGCGAGTTGCTCGGGGTGGCGGAGCAGCGCGTGGATGCCGTTGGTGATCAGGTTGACGGTGCTCTGGTGGCCGGCGATCGCGAGCAGGAACGCCATCGAGGTGATCTCGGCCTCGGTCAGCCGGTCGCCGTCCGCCTGGGCGGCGAGGAGTTCGGAGATCAGGTCGTCGCCCGGGTGGGTGCGCTTGTGGTCGACCAGGGCGCGCAGGTAGTCCGCCATGCCTTCGGCGGTCTCCACCGAGACTTCGCCGTCTGCTCCGCCGTCCGCTCCGCCGTCAGCCTCGCCGTCCGCCTCCGGGTCGGCATCGACCGCGTTGCCCCGGACTTGGAGGTTCTCCCGTTCGGCCTGCGGCGCGCCGAACAGTTCGAAGACGACCGCGAGTGGCAGCGGCAGCGCGAACTCGCTGATCAGCTCGACCGGGTCGGGCCCGTCGAGCTGGTCGAGCAGTGCGCCGACGTGGCGCTCGACCATCGGTCGCAGGGTCGCCACCTGCCGCCCGGTGTAGGCCTGTTGGACCAGCTTGCGCAGTCGGGTGTGCTCCGGGGGGTCGGAGTTGAGCATGTGCGTCATCAGGTCGCGGCCCGGGCCGCCCTCGGAGTTCCCGACGTGTCGGGCGAACGCCTCGGTGACGGCCTTTTTGCTCAGCCGGGGGTCGGCGAGGGCGGCCCGGCACTCGGCGTGGCCGGTGACGACCCAGCCTTCGAGTCCGGCCGCGCCGCCGAACCGGACCTTGCGGGCGCCGCCTTCGGTGCTCCAGCGGCGGTATGCGGCGTGCGGGTCGGCGTAGAACTGGCCGTCGGCGAACTCCGGTTCGGCGGCGCTGTGTTCGGTAGCCCCGGGCTCGGAATCTCCGTGCTCGGAATCCCCGTGCTCGGTTTGTATGTGATCATCGTGCATGTGATCAGTGTGCACCGCGTGGCTTCAGGACGCGGATCTCGCTGACGCCGAGCAGGCCGAGCAGTGGCACCTTGGCGGTCCGCTGTTCGGGGTCGACGACCAGGCCGGCCGTACGGATCTGGTCCAGCAGCAGCTCGGCGAGCGGCATCACCATGTGCCGGCCCCAGCAGCGTTCGGAGGTGTGCCCGAACGGCAGGTAGCCGGGAGTGTTGTCCGGGTCGAGGTGGTCCCAGCGCTCCGGGCGGAACTCGTGGGGGTCCTCCCACAGTGCCGGGTCGCGGTGCGAGAGCAGCGGCAGGACGAGGACGTCGTCGCCCGCGCCGATCCGCGGGTCGATCGCGGGGTACTCGGGCGAGGCGCGGCGCAGGATGTTCCAGGACGGCGGAAGCAGGCGCAGCGACTCGAAGATGATGTTCCGGTTCGGCGTGCTGTCGTCGAACGGCGCGCCGAGCCAGAGCGCGTTCGCGACCAGGGTGGAGATGGTGAAGCAGACCGGTGCGGCGGCTCGGCGGTACATGCCGAGCGCGTACCGGCGGTCCTGGTAGTTGGTCGCCTTCGCGGTGAGCTTGCCGAGTTCGGTGAGGTCGTCGCCGGGCTTGGGCCTGCCGGGCAGTGCGGCGCCGGCGGAGATCACCAACCAGGTGAGCAGGGGCGTCAGTTCGAGGTTGCGGCTCATCAGGATCCGCAGCCGGCGCGGGTCCCGGCCGAGGATGAGGTCGCGCAGGAAGAGGTGTCCGGTGAGTGGCCACGGACCGGACAGGTCGATGTTCGGCGGCAGCGGAGCCTTCAGTGCCTCGCGCACGTCGCTGCCGATCGTCCGGGTCACCGAGGACGCCTCGGTGCGGGTGATCGAACGTCCGTGCAGCGGTTTGAAGGTGGGCCGTTCGATCTCGGTGGCGCGCCGGGCGGCGAGGATCCGGTCGGTGAGCTCGGGCCCGGCGACCCCGATCGTGTCGGGTTCGAGCCGGACGGCGTCCTTGCCCAGATGGTCCTTGAGCAGGGCCTCAAGTCGGGGGGAGAGCACGGTGGTTCGCGAACGGGCGGAGGCGGGGGAGAGGGCCATGTGATGTCTCCGAGACTTTGCCGGGACCGGTCTCCGCCCCCGCCCCGGGCCCGATCTCCCGGCGGAGGCCGCGAGGGGGGGGCAGGGGCGGGGGCGGATCAGCTGTTCAGGTACCGGAGGTACCGATCAGCCGGCTTAGTACCAGATGTACCAAGCGCTGGCCTTCAGGCTCTTCTTGGCGAAGGACGCGTCACGGATGGCGAACAGGATCTTCATCTTTGGGTCTCCCTTTCGTTACCAGGTGGCTGAGCGGACGTAAGGCTACTCTGCAGTCGCCCTACAGACGTAGACACGCAGCCGGGTCTCCATCGGGTTCACCTTCGGGGGCAGTTCTTGTCGAGGGGGTTGGGGAGGTGGGGGGTTTGCCAGCGGATTTCCTGATTCGCCCCCCGGCGGCGGGCGATGTGCGGTGTCAGTCGCGGGAGCAGTCCGCGCACCGTCGCGGGCGCAGCCCGTCGAGGATGATGCCCAGGTAGCGGCGCCAGTCGGTGACCCCGGCCTGTACGACGTGGCAGAGGCCGATGTAGAGCGGTGACACGTCCGCGACGGTCAGGTCCTCTCGCACCGAGCCCTCGGCCTGGGCGCGCTTGAGCACCGTGTCGGTGAGTTCGTTGAGTTCGGCGATCGCCGCCGCGTCGAACGTGCTGCCGCCGACCATCGCGGTGACCGTCTCCGCGTAACCCCGGTCCTGTTCCTGCATGATTCCGCAGAACTCCAGGGAGCGGGCGAGGCCGTGCCAGGGGTCGGGGTCGGGGAGCACCTCGTTCCTGAGGAAGTCCAGGGTCTGCTGGAACCGGTGTTCCACGATCGCTTCCGCCAGCGATTCCTTGGTCGGGAAGTGGCGGTACACCGTGCCGACACCCACCCCGGCCCGGCGGGCGATGTCGCCCATCTGTGCGTCCCGCCCGGACTCGGAGAAGGCGGCTCGGGCGGCGTCGAGCACCTTGAGCCGGTTGCGGGCGGCGTCGGAGCGCAGCTTGCCGCCGGTGGGTGTGCTGGAGCGGGAAGGGGGAGGGGAAGGGGTGGTTGACAAGGGGAACCGCGCCTCCGTATCGTCGCCAAACGGAACCGTGAGTCCGATTCCGGTTACCACTTTAACCCACAGGAGCGTATCCCTCCCATGGCCGTGCCTCCCACTTCCTCCTTATCGACCTCGACCTCGACCCCCTCCCCGGATCCGCTCCGCTGGAAGGCGCTCGTCGTCCTGGCCGTCGCCCAGTTGACGGTGGTGCTCGACGCCTCGATCGTGAACGTCGCGCTGCCCTCGATCCAGCGGGACCTGCACTTCGCCGACTCCGACGTCCAGTGGATCGTCAACGCCTACGCACTCGCCTTCGGCGGCTTCCTGCTGCTCGGCGGCCGGACCGCCGATCTGCTCGGACGGCGGCGGGTGTTCATGACCGGACTCGGCCTGTTCGCCGCCACGTCACTGCTCGGCGGTCTCGCCCCGACCGCGGGCCTGCTGATCGCCGCGCGGGTCGGGCAGGGCCTCGGCGCCGCGATCATCGCGCCGGCCGCCCTGTCCATCGTCACCACGACCTTCACCGAAGGCGCCGAACGCAACAAGGCCCTCGGCATCTGGGGCGCGCTCGCCGGAGCGGGCGGCGCCATCGGCGTGCTGCTCGGCGGTGTGCTCACCCAGTGGGCGGGCTGGGAGTGGGTGATGTTCGTCAACGTGCCGATCTGCGTCGTCGCCGCCGTCCTCACACCGAGGTTCGTCTGTGAGAGCCGCGGCCACGAACGCACGGGCATCGACTTCGCCGGCGCCGCACTGGTCACCGGCGGTCTCAGCGTGCTGGTCTACGCGCTCGTGGACGCCGAGCGGGCGGGTTGGGGCTCGGCCAGGACCATCGGGCTGCTGGGCCTCGCGGCCGTCCTGCTGCTGGTCTTCGCCCTGGTCGAACTGCGCCTCGTCAAGCACCCGGTGATGCCGTTGCGGATCTTCCGCAACCGCAACCTCTCCAGCGCCAACGCGGTGTCCCTGCTGGTGGGCGCCGCGCTGCTGTCGATGTTCTTCTTCATCTCCCTCTACCTCCAGCAGGTGCTCGGCTTCTCCGCACTGGAGGCCGGACTGTCCTACCTGCCCTTCTCGGTGGCGAGCATCGTCGCCGCCGGCGCGGCCTCCCAGCTGGTGACCAAGGTCGGGCCCAGGCCCGTCCTCGCCTGCGGTCTGGCGCTCACCGCGGTGGGCCTCCTGCTGTTCACCCGCATCCCCGCCAACGGCACGTTCGCCGGGGACGTGCTCCTGCCCTCGGTGGTCGCGGCGCTCGGACTCGGCTTCTCGTTCGTGCCCGTGACCATCGTCGCCGTCTCCGGTGTGACACCGCAGGAGTCGGGCCTCGCCTCCGGCCTCATCAACACCACCCAGCAGATCGGCGGCGCGCTCGGGCTCGCCGTGCTCTCCTCGGTGGCCAACGCCCGGATCAGGGAGCTCCTTGAGGGCAAGCAGGCCGGCGGCCCGGCCATGGCCGACGCGATGACGGAGGGCTTCCGGCTCGCGTTCGCCGTCGGGGCGGGCTTCGCCGTGCTCGGCGTGCTGATCACCCTGCTGGCCGTACCCAGGGGCGAACGGCCCGCACACGAGGACCTTCCGGTCGCGCAGGTCTGACGAACGGCGACGTCCGGACGCGCGACGGCGCTCACCCTGCCTCCACGGCCACGGGGTGAGCGCCCTGCGGACTTCCCGTAGCCGGGGGACAACTCCTCAGCCGTGAAGAAGGTCAGCGAAAGGCTTTAGGCCTAAGGCCTGTTCGTCGATCCTTCACCCCGATGGGCAACAATCCGGCCTGCGACCTCGGTCAACCGGGACACTCGGACGATGTAGCTGACGGTAAGCCTGCTGATCAGATTCCAGCCCTCGGTGGAGGATCGCACTGCCTCATTTCGCGGGCCAAGAGCTGTTCGGCAACGTGCGCTCGGCCAGCCCAGCCACCTTGATCGACCGGCGTGTGGCGGAGGTGGCAAGTAGCTGAGGCCAGCGGGAGATCAGGGGCCGGTGACCCACTGGCCGACGCGCGTCGGCTCGGGCTGGAGGATGATCCCGGTTGCAGCTGCGACCTGGGCGGTGAGGTCAGCGAGCGCCCGGACGAACGCTGCCGCTGTGGCCTCTCCTTGAGCGGTGACCGTGAGGGTCCGGCGTTCCGAGCAGCGCACGCCGTCGGCGACGGCTTGGCCGGGCCGGCAGCCGACATGCTCCAGGAGCCACCCGGCGCTGGCTCGGAGGCCGCCATCGCTGTCCTGGTGGACCGGGCAGCCGCAGTCGGACCAGCGCGTGGCCTGGGCGGTGGTGATTCGAGGGTTGAGGAAGACGGATCCGACCTGCCGGGAGTCCTGGTCGCTCGGGTCGAGGAGGAGGCCGCGCCGACGGCGGTTGGCGAGTACGGCCGCGGTGACCTCCGGAACGGTCGGGCGCGCGCCGACGGGCACACCGAGCTCGTCCCCGAGCGGCTGGTAGGTGATCGGGGCCGCCGGCGTGTGGGTCAGGTGGAGCGAGGCGGCGAGGATGGTCCAGCGGCCGGGGGTTCGCTTGAAGCGGCTGCTGCGGTAGCGCAGGCGGCAGGACTGGGCCGGGAAGGTCCGCAGGCAGCCCATGCCCCAGTCCCAGACCGTGACGCTGTGGAGGGAGTCTGCGATCTGCTGGCCGTATGCGCCGGCGTTCTGGACCGGCGCGGCGCCGACGGTGCCCGGGATCCCGGCCAGGCACTCGATGCCGGCAAGCCGTTCGGCAGCGGCCCAATGGACGAGGTCGGTGAGCGGGTGGCCGGCCTGGACGGTGACGGCCACCGTGGTGTCGTCGAGCTTCTTGGCGGTGATGCCGCGGGTGTTCATGACCACGACGGTGCCGGGGTGGCCGGCATCCGCCGCGATCACGTTGCTGCCGTGCCCCAGGACGACGGGACCGTTCTGCTCCTGGGCGCTGATCGCACGGGCGGCGTCGAGCCAGTCCGCGGGGTCGGACAGGTTGAGCACGGCGCCGGCGGGCCCGCCGAGCCGGAGGGTGGTCAGCGACGCGAGCGTGGCCTGGGGCACGGCAGGGTCCTCTCAGTCGGCGGCGACGGCCTTGAGCGCGAGGTTGCGGAGCGGGGCGAGCCGGGTGCGGTTGTTCTGGTGGTGGTAGACGGCGTTGGCGCAGATGGCCAGGTAGCGGCCGGTGTCCGGGGCGAGGTAGAGGCTGGTGCCGGTGAAGCCGTGGTGGTAGGCGACCCGGCCGTCGTCGGCGAGGATCCAGGCCAGGCCGCGGTGGAGCCCGGGCTCGATCTCGGCTTTCGGTTCCATGCTGGTGCGGAGCCAGGCACCCAGTCCGTGGCTGGAGGTGTACGTGGTGAGGAGCCGGTCGGCGAAGGTGGCCAGGTCGGCCGGGGTGGTGAAGACGCCGGCGTGGCCGGCGACGCCGCCGAGCAGGGTGGCGTTGTCGTCGTGCGGGATGCCCCACAGCCGCGGGCCGCCGGGGAGGCGCTGCTCGGTCGGGGCGACGTCGGCGGAGCGGCTGACGGGTCCGTAGGTGGTGTGGGTCATGCCGAGGGACTGCCAGAGGTCGGCGGCGAGCTCGTCCAGGCGGCGGCCGTGGAGGTGGGCGAGCGCGAGGCCGAGGAGGATGAACCCGCGGTTGATGTACCGGTGGCCGGCGCCGGGTTCGGCGGTCAGCGGTTCGCCGCAGATCAGCTCCGCGAGGGGTTCGGTGCGGCCCCGGTACTGGTCGAGGCGGGTCTCGGGCTGCAGGCCGGAGGTGTGCGCGAGGATCTGCCCGACCGTGACGTTCGCGCCGGGCACCTGGTCCGGCAGGTCGGGCAGCAGGTGCCGCACCGGTGTCTCGGCTGTGATGCCGTCGGTGAGTCCGATCAGCGGCCAGGTGGCCAGCACCTTGGTCAGCGACGCGGCGTCGTAGAGCGTGCCCGGGCCGGGCCCGGCGTTCCCGCACTCGGGCGCGATGACGCCGGAGGAGACGAACGCGGGCCGGCCGTTCCGGGCGCCGTGGGCGAGGACGCCGCCGGGCAGGGCGCCGTCGTCGACCAGCAGGTCGAGGCACTGCTGCAGCTCGGCGACGGTGTCGGGGCTCAACGGCTTGGTGCTGGTCACGGCATCTCCCGGTCGATCGTCAGGCTGGCACCGAGCGCGGCGAGTTTGGGCAGCAAGTCGCCGTAGCCGCGCCGGAGGTGGTACATGCCCCGGATCGTAGAGGTGCCCTCGGCCGCCAGCGCGGCGAGCACGAGCGCGGTCGCGGCCCGGATGTCCTCGCCCGCCACGTCAGCGGCGGCGAGCCCGGAGGGCCCCTCGACGGTGATCAGCTGGCCCTCCGCGTTGACGACCGCGCCGAACTTGCGCAGCGCGGCGAGGTGGGTGTCGCGCCGGCTGTAGATCCGCTCCTCGATCCGGGACGTTCCGGCGGCCTGGGTGAGGACCGCGGTCAGCTGGGGCTGGACGTCGGTCGGGTAACCCGGGTGGGGGCCGGTGGCCATCTCCGTCGCATGCAGTCCGGCCGGTACGGTGACCGTCGTTCCGCCGCGCTCGGGGGTCAGGAGGATCCCGGTGTCGGCGAAGACCGAGACCAGGCCTGGCGGGAAGCCGCAGGGCGGGAAGGCGTCGAGGTGGACGGTGCCGCCGGTGATCGCGGCGGCGAGCGCCAGTGTGGCGGCCTCCAGCCGGTCGGACGGGACCGGGAAGACGCCGCCGGCGATGTGGTCGGTGCCGGTGACGTGCAGGGCGTCCGTGCCTTGCCAGGTGATGCCGACGCCGGAGCGAGCCAGGAGTTCGGCGGATACGGTGACCTCGGGCTCGATGCTCGGCCCGAGGATGGACGACGTGCCGGGCGTGCGGGCGGCCAGCAGCATCGCGGTGACCGTCGCGCCCAGGCTCGGGCCCCACTTCTTGGTGCTGACGTTGGTGATGAACGGAAGGCGCTTCGTTCCGGGGAAGCGGGCGCGCACACGGCCCCGGTTGACCTCGACGTCGGCGCCGGCGGCCTCCATGGCGGCCAGGTGCAGGTCGATGTACCGGGCGCAGAAGGCGTCGCCGCCGGGCAGTGGGAAGGTGACCTTGCCGGAGCGGGCCAGCAGCGCGGACGCGATGACCGCGGTGGTCCGGATGCACCGTCCGAGGCCGTCGGGGATGACCGGGAAGTAGGAGTCGGCGGGCCGGGTCTCGAACTCGCCCTCGGCGATGGTGGCTCGGGTGCCGGTGCGGTGAAGGATCTCCGCGCACACGCCGGTGTCGAGGATCGCGGGGGTGCCGGTGAGGGTGAGCGGCTGGTCGGCGAGGATCGCGGCAGCGTACAGGTGCAGGGCGATGTTCTTGCTGCCCTGGACGATCGTCGTACCGTGCAGCGGGTGGCCGCCGGTGATCCGGAGGGTGAGCCGGTCGGGGGTCGTGGTGGCGGTCATGGTCACCTTCCCTGGCTTCCGGCGGGGAAGAATCCGCCGATCTGGGTGCGGGGGTAGAGCGTGGAGTGGGCGCCGATGAGGGTGGCGGGCTGGAGCACGGTGCCGGCGGGGACGATCACTCCGTCGCCGATGACCGCGCCGAACTTGGTCTGGCCGGTGGCGACGCGGTGGCCGTCGAGATGGGCGCAGACCTCCTCGGTGGCCGGCTCGACGACCGGGCCGCTGGTGACGCGCAGGCCGGTGGTGGACACGAACGCGCCGATGTTGACCCCCAGGCCGAGGACGGAGTCGCCGACGAAGCTGGTGTGCTTCATGAAGACCCCGCCGGTGAGCAGCGAGCGGGTGACCTCGGCGCCCCAGCCGATCCGGCAGCCGGGACCGATGACGGTGTGGTCCCGGACGCGGGCTCCGGAGTCGATCACCGAGCCGGGGCAGACCAGTACCGGGCCGGTGACGACCGCGCCCTCGGCGATGACGGCGCCGGCCGCCACGGTCACCTCGCCGCGGACGACGGCGCCGGGCTCGATGACCCCGGCTCCCTCCGGCAGCTCGATGTCCAACCGTCCGGCCAGCAGGTCGACGATGGCCTTCTTGAGCCCGAAGATGGTCGGACAGCAGCTCAGCAGCCGCGCGACGACGGGGTCGGCGACCTGCTCGGTGTCGATGTAGTACTCGGGGGTGGTGCGGTAGTCGATGCGCGCCAACGCGGCACTCATCGTGGGAGCTTCGGGTAGCCGGTGCATGGCCGGGGCTCCTCTCGGGCGAGCGAGTGGAAGGAGGGGCGGTGATGAGCCGGATGCCTACTGAATGGGCAGGTCCGGGGCAGCGGCGACCGCGGCCTCGGGCCGGGCGTCGACCTGCTGCTGGACGGCGAACCCCAGCAGGACGAGCACGGGCAGGTGCAGGGCAGCCCAGGAGGCGGTCAGGAAGGTGCCGAGCCGGTCACGGTCCTGCGGGGCGGCGAGCCGGGGACCGGCGGGGAACGGCGAGGTGCTGGACGTCGGCATGTGAGAGCCTCCGCAGCGAAGGGACGGGTTGGCTGTCCCAGTGAACTGCCGGCTCGTTGCCGTGATCCGTAGTCGGACTACGGGCCGTAGTCCGACTACGAGTCAGATGCCCTGTACGCCTGCGCGGGCGGCGAAGTCGCGAACGCCCGGAAGCCGGCGGTCGTACCGCAGAAGGCCTACGGCGAGGTCGCGGACGGCGCCCCGACGGATCTCCTGAGGGGCCGCCTCCTCGGCGGCGAGCAGTGCCCGGTAGCAGTTCTCGTGCTTGCCCCACTGGTCGAACGCGCGGGCCACGTCCGTGAAGAACCTGGCCTGCCGCTCGGCCGTCGGCAGCGCGCTCGGGTCGATCGTCCTGGCCAGCTCGATCGCCCGGCCGGCGTCTCCGAGCTCGTAGTGGACCGACAGCTCGTGCAGGGCGACACCCTGGATGCCGTCCACCAGGCCGGAGGCCCGGCCTGCGGCCGCGGCGCTGTCTGCGGCCTCCCGGATGAGGGCGTGCGCGTAGGACCGGTCTCCGGACTTGGCCGCGGTGTACGCGGCGGTGGCGTACAGGTCTCCGCGCGTGGCCAGACGGGCGGCCTCGGCCACCGAGGTGTCGGCGAGCAGGTCTTCGGCGGCTACCACCACGATGTCGGTCGCCCGAGCCAGGCTGCCCTGGCGGCGCCACGAGCTGGAGACCATCCGTTGGGCTTCCGCGGTGATCAGCGGATCGCCGCCCAGACGGGCGGCCGTCAGGGCGCGGTCCGAGGTCACGGCCACCAGGTTGTTGTCACCGATCTTGATGGTCAACCTGGTGGCGATGTTGTAGAACCGGGCGACGTTTCGGGCACGTTCCTCCGCCGTACCGGCCATGTCGGCAGCCGCGAGCCGTCCGGGCAGCGCCTGCGCGAGCATGTCGTACCGGGCCGCCTTGAACTCCTGGCGCGAGGACACGAGAGAAGCGGCGACGGACTTCAGGGTCGGCTCGCGACGGGGAGCCGGGGCCCTGCCCGGCCCGTACAGCAGCAGGTCCTCCAGGCCGGACAACGGCGACACCGCCTCCGCGTGCGCGACCTGCTGACCTGCGGCCGGGGTGACGAAGGCGGCAACCGCCAGGGACAGGAACGGGCGGCGTCGCACATCGTCCTCCTCGGCACCGGAAGTCGTCGCCAGCGTAGCCGAGCTGACACGGCGTCGTGGTGGTCTCGGCTTCGTGGCCGCGGGCTGCGGCAAGGCCATCAGCCTGTCGATCTCAACGCCCAGGGTCGAGGCCATCCGCCGTAGGAGCTGCATGTCCTGGACCTGCTGGACGTCCCGCTCGACCTGCGACATCCAGTCCTCGCTGCGGTTGAGCTCCGTCGCCAGGCGCAGCTGCGTCCAGCCCATCTCTGCGCGATGCAGCGAGACGAACCTACCGAACGTGATGCTGCCGTCGGTCACCGTTTCCCCCGGTACTCGTAGTCGGGACCCGCGGGTTGTTCCCGCGGCAGAGGAACCGGGGGCTCCCGGCGGAGCCCATGTGCTGGTGCCGAGCGAGGGAGGCATGCGAAGGCTCCTGCCATGTCGGTGAATCCGTCATGAACAAGGTCGAGCCGTCGCAAGTCCAGAACTCACACAACTCTGTGTCATTTCGTCGTCACATCCCGATCCAGGAGGCGAAGTTGGACATCGACTCCGGGATCCGCCGCTGCGCTCGGAGTAGGCCGGCCATCGTCTCGCGCACGGTGGGGCTGTGGCGGGACTGCTGTGGGGCGAGGCGGCGTGCGTCGAGGAGGCGGCGGAAGGCGGCGTCGCCCTTGCCGGTCCACAGGAGGGCTCGGGCGATTTCGGCGTGGTGGTGCGCGGCGCGGCTGGCCGGCCAGGACGCGGGGATCTCGATGCTCCGCGCGACCTGCAAGGCCTCGTGGTAGAGCGCTTGATCGATCAGGCAGCTTGCCCGATGGGCCGCGACGTTGGTCGGACCGAACGACAACCAGAAGACCCCCGGCACCTCACCTGTTCGCCCCGCGATCCTCTCGGCCGTGGCGAGGTTCCCGTCGACCGCCTCCGTGTCGCTACTCCGGGCGGCAAGGACCGCGATTCCGAGGTGCACCTGGCCGGTCACGGCATCCCGCTCGACGCCCGGATCGGCCTGCTCGGCCGCCTGGCGGGCAAGCTCAGCAATGCGGATGCCCGTCCGGTACTGGCCGGCGCGCAGATAGGCCAGCGCCCGGCTGTACTGCCTGATCGCCGCGGTCACGGCGTCGGAGGCCCGCTCCGCCGCCCATCCCATGCGGTCGAGGGAGATCGACGCGAGGTCCTGGAACCCGAGCTTGCTCGCGAGGTCGTAGCCGGAGCGGTACTGCATGGCGAGGGCCTGCCAGAGACGTCGATCACCGCTACTGTGCGCCGCGGTCGTGGTCTCGGTGATCAGGCCGGGCAGTTCTGTCGCCGCGCTCCGCAGATCCGACGCCCGGATCAGGCGGCAGACCCGGTCGGTGTGGTTGACGAGTTCCTCGGTCGGACGCGGTGCCACGTCCGGGTCGGCTCCGAGGTCGAAGATGTCGAGGGATTCCCGGATCGGCTGGATCAGCCCGTCGAGCTGGTCGCGCCGCAACTCCTCGATGTACGGGCGTCCTTCGAGATCGGCGACGGGTACGGACAACGCCCTGGCGATGGAGGCGAGGACAGCCGGGCCGGCCTGCCGCTTGCCCTGCTCGATCTGAGCCATGTGGGACGCCGAGATCCGCGCCTTCAGGGCGAGTTCGGTCTGGGTCATGTGTCGGAGCTTGCGGGTCTGCTTGATCCGCTTGCCTACGGTGTCAGGCGTGAAGTCGGTCATGGCGCGTTCCTTGAGGAGTTCGGCCCGGTGGTCCGACGGTAGCGCCAAGTAGTCAGGCGCATCATCGAATTCGGCAGGGTTTGCCGCCGGCCATCCCCACGGGGTTCGATGACTGCCATGTCCACCACGCGCCCGGTCCTGTACCTCTTCGGCTCCGCCGCCCCGCCGGTCCTGAACATGGCGCAGGTCGTGCGCCACGCCCAGTTCAGGGGGTGGGAGGTCGCGCTCGGGCTCACCCCGACCGCGGCGAGCTGGCTCCAGGACGAGCTTCCCAAGCTGAACCGTCTGACCGGCCACCCGGTGAAGTTCGCGTACCGTCGGCCGGGCGAGCCGGACGTGCTTCCGCCCGCCGACGCGGTTCTGTTCGCTCCCGCGACGATGAACAGCATCAACAGCTTGGCGCTCGGCCTCACGACCTCCTGGGTCATAGGGTTCGCGGCCGAGGCGATCGGCAAGGGAATCCCGCTGTCGGTGATGCCGTGTACGAACACGGCGCTCACCGGGCACCCTCAGTTCCCCCGGAGCGTCGCCACCCTGCGTGACTCCGGCGTCCGAGTGCTGCTCGGCGATGGAGGCTTCGTCCCGAACGATCCGGGCCAGGGGAGACCGGAGGCTTACCCGTGGGAGGCCGCACTCGGGGCTGTCGAGGAGTCCATCGGGCGGTGACACCCGGCTGCGGGGCCCGGCCGCCGTGACCGCTGGGGCCGTTGGCCAGAGATTTCTCCCGGCCAACGGCCTTCCGACTCGCGTCGGGACGACAGGGCTTGGACCAACGTGTCCCTCGCCTGCGGCGGTGCCTCAGTAGGACAGTCCCGGGCAGTACACCCCCTGCTGCGGCGCCGTGTACGAGCCGCGTGCCACCAGCGTCTCCAGCCGTTCCAGGGTGATGCCCCGGGTGCGGAACGCCCAGCTCAGGGTCTCGGGCAGCAGCCGGCCCGGGATGCGCAGCCGGGGCGGTGGGCCGTCGGGGACGGCCCGGCGCATCAGCTCGCCGGCGCCCGTGTACAGCGCCCGTGCCGCGGCCTCCGAGGCCGCCGTCAGATGGCCCAGGTCGGACAGGCCCGTGGTGTAGCCGGCGAGCGTACCGCTCGACCGGTCCAGGACCACGTACGGCTGCGACCAGCCGAAGGCCCGCTTGGCCGCCATGTGGATCTCGCCGTCCCGCGCATGGCCGTTGACCGAGCGGTACAGCTCCTGGCACGCGGGCACGTCGTCCTCGGTCATCGCGCGCACCGTGAAGCCGGCCATGTTCGCCGGGGTGGGCGGTGCGTACCCGGCGACCAGGGACAGCTGCTCGTGCGGGACGAAGCCGAGCGAGGAGTAGAGCCGGTACGCGCCCAGGTTGTTGGTCACCTGGACGGCCCGGACCGAGCCGCGGTCGTGCCGGGCGGCCGCACCGATCACCTCGTCCATCAGCAGCCGGCCCACGCCGCCGCCCTGCGCGCCGGGCGCGACGCTGAGCGGGCCGAAGGCGGCGACGGACTCGCCCAGGACGAGGAAGTTGGAGCCTGTCACGGAGTCCGCGCCGTCGACCGCCACGTAGGCGAGGCAGCCCGGGGCCGCGAGCCGGTCCCGGAACATCTCCGTCACCTCGTCCACCGACGACCACTCCGGGTCGAGACCGAGCGAGGCGTTGAGGGTGTTGAAGGCCTCGAAGCAGATGCCCGCCATCGCCGGAAGGTCCTCCCACGCCGCCTCCCGGACCCGGAAGGCCTGCGTACCGGTGTCGACGAGGCCGCCCCCGGCGCCGGCGCCCGGCTCGGGGAAGTAGCCGACGCGGACGAAGAACCCGACGTACTTCTCGAAGAGTTCACGCGTCATCGGCGGGCAGTCGACGCCGGTACCGGCCAGCAGCTCGCGGGTCTGCGAGGTGTCGACGGACAGGTAGTGGTTGCGCCCGCTGTAGATGGTCGATTCGAACGCGTCGATCATCGGGACCATCGCGTTGTCGCGGTCGGCGCGGATGCGCCGCACCCAGGCGTCCCAGCGGAGTTCGTCCAGCCGGTAGCCGAGGGAGCGGAGGGATTCCGTCATCGCGGAGAACGGGAGGTGCGTCCCGTTGGCGAGGTGGTGGTTGCGGCCCGCCGCCCGGTCGTCGCGGGACAGCCGCAGGATCGCCGCGCTGACGTGGTCGACCGGCACCAGGTGGAAGATGCCGGCGGGATCCTGCGGCACGGCACCGGCCTGCACGATGCCCTTCATGCTCAGCCAGACGAAGTCGTGGGTCTGGCAGAAGCCGCGCTCCGAGTCGCCGGAGATCTCGTCCACCCGGTAGACCGAGACCGGCAGGCCCCTCCCCCTGGCGAGTTCGATGATCTGCTCCGCCACCAGCTTCGTCTGCCGGTAGCCGGATGACAGTGCCTCGGCGGGGCCCGGCGGGTCGGTCACCTGGAGCGCCTGCCCGGGGACCGCCTCCGCGGCGAACACGCCGGTGGACGACACGTGGTGGACGGGCACGGTGCGGTGCCGTGCGGCCAGGCGCAGGATCTCCGCGGTGCCCGTGACGTTCGCGTCCTTCAACGCCGAGTACGGGTAGAGGCCGTTGACGGTCGCGGCGGCGTGGTAGACGCTGTCCACGCTGCGGGCGAGGGCGTCGAAGCGTTCGGCGGTCAGCCCCAGCAGCGGCCGGGCGAGATCGCCGACGACCACGGACAACCGGTCCGGGTCGATGCCGTCCCAGAACTCGTACCACTCCAGGTTCTTGCGCAGCCGCGCCCACGCGTCCGCCTCGTCGGCCCCGCGGACCAGGCAGTGCACGGTCGCACGGGTCGTCCGCAGCAGGTCGCGCAGCAGGTACGCGCCCAGGAACCCGGTCGCACCGGTGAGGAGCACCTCCCGCGGGTCGTCCGCGACCCGGATCACCTCGTCGGCGGGGGAGATGTCCGCCGCCAGGACGACCTCGGCGGCGAAGTCCACCGCGTCCTCGTCGACGCCCGGCGTGGCGGACACCGCGGCCAGCACCTTCGCGAGCAGGTGGTCGGCGAGCACCGCCGGGGTCGGGTGCTCGAAGACGAGCGTCGGGCGCAGGCTCACCCCGCAGAAGTCGCTGAACTGGTTGCGCATCTCGACGGCCATGAGGGAGTCGACGCCGAGTTCGAGGAACGGCACGTCGGGGTCGATGGCGTCCGCGCTGTCGTGGCCGAGCACCGCCGCGACCCGGGTGGCGATCCGGTCGATCATGTGGAGGAGCTGCTTCTCCTCGTCCAGTCCGGCGAGCACGCCGGCCAGGCGGGCGGCGACCTCGGGGCGCTCACCCGGCTTGAGCATCCGCCCGGACGGGGCCGCCTCCGCGGCGGTCTCCTCGGCCGCCGACTCCATGACCACGGTCGGTGCCGGGGCGGGGTCGGTGAGTGCGGGCAGCCAGTAACGCTTGCGCTGGAAGGCGTAGGTCGGCAGCGTGACGTGGCGGGCGGCGGTGCCGTCGAAGAACGCCGCCCAGTCGACCGGGACACCGGCGGTATGCAGCGCGGCGGCGACTGCGACGGCGGTCGCGGCACCGGGCCGGTCACGCCGGGACACCGGCAGCGCACGGTGGCCGTCCGTCCGGTCACCCCCGTCGGCGGCGTCGGCGATCTGGCGCACCAGGGCCGTCAGGGACGCGTCCGGGCCCAGTTCGACGAAGGTGTCGGTGCCCCGCTCCCGCAGGGTCCCCACCGCGGCGGCGAACCGGACGGCCGAGCGCAGCTGCCCGGTCCAGTACGCGGGTGTCAGCAGTTCCGCACCGGCGAGGGCGCCGGTGACCGTGGAGACGATCGGCAGGTCCGGCGCACGGTAGGTGAGGGTCCGGGCCACGGCCTCGAACTCCTCGAGTACCGCGTCCATCCGGGGCGAGTGGAAAGCATGACTGACCGTCAGGCGCTTGGTCCTGCCGCCCAGTTCGGCCACTAGCTGGGCGACCTCCGCCACGGCGTCCTCGTCGCCCGAGACCACGACGGACCGGGGCGCGTTCACGGCGGCGATCCCCAGCCGGGACTCCCGGCCGGCGAGCAGCGGCAGGACCTCGTCCTCCGTGGCCTCCAGCGCGATCATGGCGCCGCCTTCGGGCAGCGCCTGCATCAGCTCGCCCCGGGCGGTGACCAGCCGGGCCGCGTCCGCCAGTGAGAACACCCCGGCGACGTGCGCGGCGGCCAGCTCGCCGAGGGAGTGGCCGGCGAGCGCGTCGGGGCGCACCCCCCAGGACCGCAGCAGCGCGAACTGCGCGACCTCCAGTGCGAACAGGGCGGGTTGGGCGAAGGCGGTGCGGTGGATGCGCCCGTCCTTCGCCGCGTCGCCGGCGGCGAGGAGCAACTGCCGTACCTGCGGCGCCAGATGCTCGCACACCGCGTCCAGCGCTTCGGCGAACACCGGGAACGCCTCGTACAGTTCACGGGCCATGCCCGCCCACTGGGAGCCCTGGCCGGTGAAGAGGAACGCCGTGGTCCGGGCGGCACCGGCGTGATCCGTGGTCAGTCCGGCCGCGGGCTCGCCCTCCGCGAGCGAGCCGAGGGCGCGCAGCAGACCCTCCACCCCGTCCGCGCCGTTCGCCCCGCGACCGAGGTCCGCGACGACGGCGGCCCGGTGTTCGAGCCCGGCCCGGGACAGTGCCAGGGTGCGCCCCACGTCCACGGCATTCCGGTCGGGCTCCGCACGCAGGAACGACTCCAGCCGGCGGGCCTGGTCGCGCAGCGCGGCCGGGGACTTCGCGGACAGCAGCCACGGTACGGCGGTGAGCGCTCGGACCGGGGCCGGGGCCTCCTCGGGAGAGGCCGGGACCGGGGTCCCCTCGGGCGAGACCGGGGCCGGGGTCCCCTCCGGCGCGGGGGAGTGCGGCGCCTCCTCCAGGACGACATGGGCGTTGGTGCCGCTGATGGCGAAGGAGGACACCCCGGCGCGCCGGGGCCGTCCGTCGGCGGCCGTCCACGGCCGCGCCTCGTCGAGCAGCCGTACGGTCCCCGACGACCAGTCGACGTGCGGCGACGGCCGGTCCACGTGCAGGGTCGCCGGGAGGACGGCGTGCCGCATCGCCTCCACCAGCTTGATGACACCGGCCATGCCCGCGGCGGCCTGGGTGTGGGCGATGTTGGACTTGACCGAGCCGAGCCACAGCGGCCGTCGAGGGTCCCGGCCGCGCCCGTACGCGGCGAGGATCGCCTCGGCCTCGATCGGGTCGCCGAGCATGGTCCCCGTGCCGTGGGCCTCGACCAGGTCGACCTCGTGGGCGGCCACCCGGGCGTTGGCGAGCGCCCGGCGGATCACCCGCTGCTGCGCCCGGCCGTTGGGCGCGGTGAGTCCGTTGGACGCGCCGTCCTGGTTGACGGCGCTGCCCCGGATCACGGCGAGCACCCGGTGGCCCGCCCGCTGCGCGTCCGAGAGCCGTTCGAGCAGCAGCACCCCCGCGCCCTCGCCGAAGGCGGTGCCGTCCGCCGCGCCGGCGAAGGCCTTCACCCGGCCGTCCGGGGCGAGGCCCCGGTGCCTGCTGAAGGTGATCATGTCGTCCGGGGTGGACATCACCGTGACCCCGCCCGCGAGCGCGAGCCGCGACTCACCGGAGCGCAGGGAGCCGCAGGCCAGGTGGAGGGCGACCAGGGACGCGGAGCAGGCCGTGTCGACGGTGACGGCGGGGCCGTGCAGGCCGAGGGTGTAGGCCACCCGGCCGGACATCACGCTGCCCGAGGTGGCGAAGCCGAGATGGCCCTCGTACTCGGACCCGGGCGCGGCGAGTGTGCTGTACGTCTGTCCCTTGGTGCCGACGAAGACGCCGGTCTCCGAGCCGGCCAGGCCGGTCGGATCGAGGCCCGCCCGTTCGAAGACCTCCCAGGCGACCTCCAGCATCAGCCGCTGCTGCGGATCCATCGCGGTCGCCTCGCGCGGGGCTATGCCGAAGAATCCGGCGTCGAACGCGGACGGGTCGGTCAGGAAGCCGCCGCGCGAGACGTAGCTGGTGCCGGGGTGGTCGGGGTCGGGGTCGAACAGGGTGTCCAGTGCCCAGCCCCGGTCGGCGGGGAAGTCCGAGGTGGCGTCCCGGCCTGCGGCGACGAGGTCCCACAGCTGCTCGGGTGACTCCACCCCGCCGGGGAAGCGGCAGGCCATGCCGATGATGGCGATCGGCTCGGCGCCGTCCGGGTCGGGGCCCGCGGGGGCTGTGCGCTCGGCCGGGAACGCTTCGGCGGCCGTGCGGGTGTCGGTCGACTCCGACGGCTCCAACGGCCCCGACGGCCCCGTCAGCTCCGCGACCAGCCGGTCCGCGAACGCGGCGGGCGTCGGGTGGTCGAACACCGCGGTCGGCGGGAGCCGCAGCCCGACCAGGGCGCACAGCCGCTGCCCTACCGCCACGACGGCGAGGGAGCCGAGGCCGAGGTCCACGAACGGCCGTGTGGGAGCGACTCGTTCGGCTTCGACGCCGAGCGCGAGCGCCACCTCGGTGCGGACCAGGTCCAGCACCGTCCGGGCCCGCTCGGCCGCTGTGAGCGCCGCGAGACGGCCCGCCCACTCGCCCCGGTCGGGTTCGGCCCCGAGGCCCCCGTGCTCCCCGGGCCCGCCGGTGGACGCTGTACCGAGCAACCGGGGGTCCGCGTCCGCCAGCAGATGCCGGGTGACCTTCCCGGACGCGGTGCGCGGAACGTGCTCGACGGCGTACACCTTCTCCGGCACCTTGAAGAAGGACAGCCGCGTCCGGCAGTGCTCGAACAGCGCCTGGACGTCGATGCCTTCGGGACCGGGCACCACGTACGCGACGGGCACCTCGCCGAGCACCTCGTGGGGTTCCCCGCCCACCGCCGCGTCGGCCACGCCCGGCGCCGTGCGCACCACGTCCTCGATCTCCACGGGGTGGATGTTCTCGCCGCCCCGGATGATCAGCTCCTTGAGACGGCCGGTCAGGGTCACCTGTCCGAGGGCGTCCCGGCGGGCCAGGTCGCCCGTGCGGTACCAGCCGTCCCGCAGCACCTGCGCCGTGGCGTCGGGCTGTCCGTGGTAGCCCAGCATCAGGTTGGGGCCGCTGACCCAGACCTCGCCCTGTTCGCCGTCGGGCACCTCGGCGCCGGAACCGTCGTCCACCAGGCGGATGTCCACCCCCGGGACGGGCGGCCCGGCCGCCCCGGCGACCCGGTCGCCCGTCGGCCGGTTCGAGGTGATCGCGCCGGTCTCGGTCGATCCGTACTGGTCCACCAGCGGGACCCCGAACGCCTCCTCGAAACGGCTGCCGAGGGAGGCGCCGCTGGCCGAACCGGCGACGAACCCGAGCCGCAGCGACGGCAGCCGGGTGTGCTCCTGGCGGGCACGGTCCAGCAGGTAGTGGTACGTCGTCGGCACCCCGGCGAGGAAGGTCACCCCGTCGTCGCGCAGGGCGTCCAGCACCTCGGAGGGGGCGAAGCCGCTCATCAGCCGGGCGCCGGCGCCCACGGCCACGACCGCCATGACGCACAGGTTCTGGCCCAGGCCGTGGAACAGCGGCATCGGCCACAGCAGTCGGTCGTCCTGCGTCATCCCGAGCACACCCACGTGGCAGGCCTCCACCAGCCACAGCGAGCTGCGCAGGGAGTAGAGCACTCCCTTGGGGCGGCCGGTGGTGCCCGAGGTGTAGAGCATCCAGGCCGGAGCGTCGAGCGGGCTCTCCTCGGGCGCCGGCCCGTCGTACGGGGTGGCCGCGAGCGTCTCGTACGCGGTGATGTCGTACCCGGTGGTGTCCGAGGTGGTGTCGTACCCGGTGGTGTCGTGCGCAGCGACGCCGGGGGAGTCGCCGGTGAGCACGATCGAGGGCCGGGACGGGCCGGACGAGGCCACCGCGCGCAGCAGCACGTCGAGCCGCGCCGGGTCGCACAGCACCACCGACGCCCCGGAGTCCCGCAGGAAGTGGACCAGTTCGGCCTCGGACGCCTGCGGATTCAGCGGCACGGTGATGCCGCCTGCCCGGATGACGGCGAGGCAACTCTCCACCATCTCCACGCTGTTGCCCATGAGGACGGCGGCGCGGCCGCCCTTCTCCAGTCCCAGCGCGGCGAGCCGGCCGGCGAGCCGAGAGGTCCGCAGATCCAGTTCCCGGTAGCCGACGCCCCGCCGGGCGTCGGCGAAGGCCACCTTGTCCCCGATCCGGGCGGCGTGTCCGCCGAGCAGTTCGGACAGCGGACGGATCAGCGAAGGGGTCGTGTCAGGAGCCATGTCATCGCACCTCTCGGCTCTGTGTTCAGCGCTTGGTAGACGGTTGCGGTCGTGCCGTCAGCGGACGGCCAGCACGGTCCTGGTCGGGCAGGAGAACTCCAGGGAGCCGTCCGGCCCCGCGAGCACCCGCAGCGCCTCGCGCGCCTCGTCGGTCGCTTCGGCCACCCGCTCCGCGGGCACCAGGTCCCACTGCACGCGGGTGGTCACGGTCCTGGTCCACGCCAGGTAGTCGTCGATGGTCTCGAAGCGGGAGTCCGCCGGGACGTGGCGGATCCGTACATCGCTGAAGCCGGCGGCCAGGAAGGCGGCGGCCGTGGACTCCTCACTGGCCAGCGGGCCGCCGAGGCCCAGGACCACCTGCCACGGGTCGTCCACACCCTCGGGGAGGTACTTGGCGAGCACTCCGGAGAGGATCTCGGCGGACTCCCAGCCGGCGGCCAGCCTGCCGTTCTCGGTGGGGAAGGTGGTCGCGGCGAACCTGCCCCCGGGGCGCAGCGCCGCGGCGGCGCAGGACAGGGCCTTCTCCGCCTCGGGCAGCAGGAACAGGACCATCCCGGCGCTCGCCGCGTCGAACGGCTCGGCGAAGGCGAAGTCCTGGGCGTTGCCCAGCTCCGCGCGGGCCCGGCCGGCGACGCCGCGGGCCGTGATGTCGGCCGTGCAGGCGTCGACCATGCCCTGGGCCTGGTCGATGCCGAGCACGAAGCCCTCCGGCCCCACCGCGTGGGCGATCGGGAACAGGCAGGCGCCGCGCCCGCAGCCGATGTCGAGCACCCGTTCGCCCGGCGAGAGCTCCAGGGTGTCGGCGATCATCTTCCCCAGCGGGTGGAAGATCATCTGACCTGCGGACTCGTACTGCTCGGCGGCCTTGTCGTAAGCGTCCCTCACCAGTGAGGTGATGCGGAGGTCCTCGGTCATGACGCGCTCTCTTCCTGTTGTTCCGGGGTCGGCGGATTGTCGGATGTCACCGGCCGCACGATGCAGCCGAGACGGAATTCGGCACAATGCGTTTCGTCCGCCACGCGCCACCACAACTGGTCCGGGGTGGGCAGCATTTCGGACACGACGACTTCCCCTCCGGGAAGTCGCGCGATATCGATCACCGACAGCGGATCGGCGAAATCGACGTACAGCGGCTTGGGCTCGGCCGGATGCTTCACGTAGACGTGGCGCGGAATTCCCTGGGCGGCCCGGAGCCGCTGCACGGACAACCACTGGGTGACGGTGTCCGCGGCCTTCTCCGGAGCCCTTTCCGGAATGCTCAGCCGCCAGCGGGCACGCTGGACCACGACACCGTCCACCACGATCCTGGGGGTGTACGCCCCGAGGTCGACCGGCACCGGGACCAGCGCGGGCCTGGACACCGCGCGGTGCAGCGTCGACGACAGGTCACCGGGGTAGAGCAGCCGCCGCCGGCCGCCCACCACCACCGCGTCGGCCGAAGCGGGCACGACGGCGTCCGCGATCGGCACCACGTCGGCCCGGTCCTTGCCCGAGAGGCCGCTCAGTTCGATGGCGACACCGGGGAGTTCGGGGGTCACATGGGCGCTGCGCCGGCGCGAGACGATGGTCGCGGCGGTCCCGGGCGGCACGGCTCGCGCCACCCGCTCGGTGAAGCCGGCCCACAGCCCGTCCGGGTCGCTGTGCAGCGGACGCTCCAGCCCCCCGAAGATCGAGCTGCAGTCGTCGTGCAGCTCCGAGAGCACCCAGTCGGCGGTGGCCGGGTCGGGGCCCGCCACCATCAGGTCGGGGCTCGGCAGGCAGGCGTCGTCGGGGCCGTACGTCACGGTGTCCCACAGCGGCGCCAGCGCCTCGGCCAGTTCGCTGCCGCTCAGCTCCACGACCGGGGGGCGGCCGTCGGCTGTTCCCGCGGCCTCCACGGCCCGCCCGACCAGTCGGCGCAGCACCGCGTCCAGCCGGTCGCGGCGCGGTGAACGAGCGGGTATCTCCCGTGCGGCCAGTGCGGCGAGCGGCGCCGGGGCGCCCCCCAGCTCGGCGCGCAGGGCGTCGCGGGCGTCCTCCCTGGCCAGCAGCGCCGCGAGGAACACCAGCGGGAACACCGCCTCGGTGACCTCCCGGATGCGCTCCACGACCGGCGCCCCGAAGCCGACCCGCTCGCTCACCGGACTCGACCTGTCCTCGTGGAACAGCTCGCGGTCGGCGTAGTGCCGTCCGCTGTCCTGCGAGACCCGCCCGCCGTCCGCCGCGCGGGCCGCCCGCACGGCGAGGAGGTGCGCCGCCCGCTCGGGCCAAGGCGCCCGCGCGTACGTGTCGCGGACCTCCGCCAGGTTCACGACCGTGTCCGTGGGGTGCTCGGCCGCCAGTCTGGTCAGCGCGTGCAGTTCGGTCGCCGGCAGCCGCCAGGGGGAGACGACCAGGGCCGGTCCGAGTGTCTTCACCAGCCCGGCGGCGTACGCGTCGTCCGCCCCCGCCCGATGCGGGGGCGGCACGGGGCCGGCGGCGCTGACGAGCGAGTCGAGCCGGCTCCCCGGCGCCGCGGCGGCGGCACTCCACAGCGCCAGCGCGGGCCCCGCGACCTTGAACCTGCGCCCGTCCACGGCCCGTTCCAGCACCGGGGACGAGTCGGGCCGGCGGAACAGCGGACTGGGCCACACGCGCTGCCGCGTCAACGGCACCTCGCGGGCGGCCTGCTCCCGCAGCTCCTCCACCAGCCAGGCGCTCGCCTCCACCACGACCCTCTCGCGGCCGGGCGCGCCGACCAGCAGGGTCTCCTCCTGCTCCGGCGCCAGGCGGCCGAACAGCACCGGGCCGAAGAACGAGACGGTCTCGCACTTGGTGGCGAACCGGCGCAGATAGCGGTGCAGGGTGTCGACCCGGCGGCGCAGGGTCTGCGGCAGGGCGCCGCCCTCGCCCCGCGCCTGCGCCCAGCCCGGGTGCGTCAGCGGCGGTGTCTCCAGGGCGGTGTGGTGGAACGAGGGGTTCGACACGAACACGGCGTGCCCGAAGTCCTCGCGGCCGGCGGCCCGTGCGGTGTGCAGCCGGGCCCGCAGCAGGGCCGCCTCCAGCTCGGCTCCGGCCGCCGCCAGCCGCTCGTCGAGCGCGGCGACCAGGGCGTTCCAGCGGGGAGCCCAGTCCGGTGCGCCGGTCGCCGCGAGGACCGCTGCGCACCGCTCGTCCAGGGGCGCGCCGCCGTCCACCAGCCGGCGGCAGCTCTGGAGGGCCCGCAGCGACCGCTGGCGCGGTTCGACCGTCCGTACGGCCTTCCGCAGCCCCGGCCACAGCACGTCCAGGAAGTGCGTACGTTCGGCGGCGACCGCCTGCTCCGCCGCGAGCACCCCGGCGGCGGTGCCGAGCAGTTCCTCGGACGCGAGCCCGTCCAGGAGCCCGGCGGGGAAGCCGGTCGCGCGCAGCAGCGACCAGGGCATCGTCTCGACCGAGAGTTCCCCGTCACCCGCCCGCACGTTCCAGGCCAGTGACGTTGTCGGTGACGTTATCGGTGACGCCATGTCAATTCTCCAGACTGGTCTCGCTTTTCGTCGGAGACTCCGGTAGGAAGGAAAAGGCCAGGGAATTGTCCGGCCATCCGGCCGACGGAGATCCCGGTCATGCGGAGGGGAAAGAGAAGATGCGAATCTCGTCTCGGATCATGCGTGGTTGTCGTGAAAGCGTCGAACGCGCCGAACACGAACTGATCGCGCTGTCGAGGAGTATTCACGCCGAGCCGGAGACCGCGTTCAAGGAGCACCGCAGCGCCGCCAAGGTGAGCGGCCTGCTGCGGGACGAGGGATTCGAGGTGGTGCCCGGCGTCGGCGGCCTGGACACCGCGTTCACCGCCCGCTACGGCAGCGGCCCGCTCACGGTCGGGCTGTGCGCGGAGTACGACGCGCTGCCGGGCCTCGGCCACGCCTGCGGCCACAACATCATCGCCGCCTCGTCGGTGGGCGCGGCCCTGGCGCTGAGGGACGTGGCCGACGACCTCGGCATCACCGTCATGGTGCTGGGCACCCCGGCCGAGGAGGAGGGCGGCGGCAAGATCGCCATGCTGGAGGCCGGCGTCTTCGACGAGGTGTCGATGGCGATGCTCGTCCACCCGGCCCCCGAGGACAACTGCGCTCCCCGCCCCCTCGCCCTGGTTGAGCTCGAAGTCCGCTACACCGGACGGGAGTCGCACTCCGCACTCGCCCCGCACCTGGGCGTCAACGCCGCCGACGCCCTGACCGTGGCGGAGGTCGCCGTCGGCGTGGGCCGCCAGCACTTCGAGCCGCGGCAGCAGGTGCACGGCATCGTGACCCGGGGCGGCGAGGTGCCCAACGTCGTCCCCGCGCACACCAGCGCCCTGTACAACCTGCGGGCCGGCGACATGGAGTCCCTGGGGCGCCTCGAAGCACGCGTCAGGGCCTGCTTCGAGGGCGGCGCCGTCGCCACCGGCTGCACCCACGAGGTCCGCTCGACACCCGCGTACGCCGAACTGGCCCACGACCCGTTCCTGGTGGCGGCCTACCGGGCGGCGGCGACCGAACTGGGCCGCCCCCTGGTGTCCCCGGAGGAGGAGCGCGCGATGCCCACCGGCAGCACCGACATGGGCAACGTCAGCCGGGTCCTGCCCAGCGTGCACCCCAGCATCGGCATCGACAGCGGCGGCGCGGTCAACCACCAGCCGGAGTTCGCCCGGGCCTGCGTGACCCCGGCCGCCGACCGGGCACTGCTCCAGGCATCCGTCGCACTGGCCTGGACGGCGGTGCAGGCCGCCGAGGACGACCAGGCCCGGGAGCGGCTGCTCACGGCCCACGCGGCTCGTCGCGACGCGGGCCGCACTGCTCGTTGTGACGCGGGCCGCACGGCCGGCTGACCGCCGCCGTCCGGACCCCCCCGGGCCGCGGCGGGCGGGGGCGCCCGCCGCCGCGGGGCCGGG